>JAAGZR010000455.1 GCA_024206155.1 Aliivibrio sp. | reverse complement strand
GGTAGGTACTAAATCAGTAACCTCTGAATCTCATATCATCAGTGGTACTTACGGTAGCTATGGTTCTGGTTTATACGTTGCAGGTGTGTATGCAATGAATGAATACATGAATACACCTCATAAATCATCTGAAACAGGAAGTCCTATTAAAGATAGCTCTGCATACGAAGCATTAGTTGCTTATGCGCTAGACAACAGTTTAAACCTAAGTGTGAACTATGAATCTGTAGTTGATAATGACGCAAGCAAAACGGTTTATAGCACTTCGGCAATTCAAGCAGAATACAATTTCACTAAGAAGTTCGTTGGCTTTACTGGTTACCAATTTGATTTAGGTAACGACTATAATAATAAAGAAGATAATAAGTGGATGCTAGGTGCACGTTACTACCTATAATCGACAGTAGTTATTAATCTTTAACTTTCCTATGATAATCCAGCGTATCGCAAAGTACGCTGGATTTTTTGCATCTAAAGAGATAAGAAAAGTAAAATGACGCTTACTTCTAATAGGGATAATGGCAAGGGTTTGCTACAATCGGCGAAAATTATCGTATTTAAAGGTTCATCATGTCATTTGTGTCATTAGGGTTAACGGAACAGTTACTGAATACCGTTGCAGAATTGGGTTTTAAAGAGGCAACACCAATTCAAGAACAAGCGATTCCTCTCGTATTACAAGGACATGATGTACTTGCCGGAGCGCAAACAGGAACAGGCAAAACGGCTGCGTTTGGTTTACCGCTTATTCAGCGATTAATAGAAAATCCTATTAATCGTACTCAGAACTCAAAAGTGATTGGCAGCTTAATCTTAACGCCAACGCGTGAATTAGCACAGCAAGTGTTTGATAGTTTGGTAAGTTACACCAAAGGTACCAATATTAAAGTCGTGGTTGCTTATGGTGGCACTAGCATTAATGTTCAGAAAGACAACTTAGTTGGTGGCGCTGATATTTTAGTCGCAACGCCTGGGCGCCTATTGGATCTTTTGCACATTAATACCATCACGCTAAATCAAGCGGGATATTTAGTCTTAGATGAAGCCGACCGAATGTTAGACATGGGCTTTATTCCTGATATTAAAAAGATCTTACGTAAGATGCCTGCTGAGCATCAAACATTATTCTTCTCTGCGACATTTAGCAAAAAAGTAAGAGAGATTGCTTACTATATGTTGCATAAACCAAAAGAAGTTCAAGTGACACCGACAAATAGTACGGCTGATACGGTTGAACAGATGGTTTACCCTGTTGATAAACATCGTAAAAGTGAGCTACTTGCCTATTTAATTGGTTCTCGTAACTGGCAACAGGTACTTGTGTTTACTAAAACAAAGCAAGGATCGGATGAATTAGTAAAAGAGCTGAAAAAAGACGGCATTAAAGCAGTATCTATTAATGGTGATAAAAGCCAAGGTGCGCGTTTACGTGCGTTAGAAGAGTTTAAAACGGGAAAAGTTCGAGCATTAATTGCTACAGATATTGCTGCTCGTGGTTTGGATATTGAGCAATTAGAATGTGTGATTAACTATGAATTGCCATTTAAAGCGGAAGATTATGTTCACCGCATTGGTCGAACAGGCCGAGCGGGTTGTACTGGTAAAGCCATTTCACTAATGAGCAGTAATGAAGAGTATTTATTACAAGCCATTGAAGTATTACTTGATACTCGTTTACCTCAAGAGTGGTTAAAAGGTTATGAGCCTGATCCAAATGCACCAGTAAAAGAAGAGGGTGTAAGACAAAGCCGTGGTCGCTCAGCAGATAAGAGAAAAATGAAAGCGAAGATGAAAATTCATTCGAATCGCGGTAAGAACAAACGCTAATAGACAGTTCTTATAGGTCATGAATGATAAATGCCAGCGTGAAGATAAATAAGTCTGCACGCTGGCATTTTTATTATACAAAGCCAACAAGCGATAAAAGATAGATGCCTCTTTTATCATATTGTTTTTTACTCCATAGCTTGAATTGTATTATTTCTATTTATAGTTATAAAATTTATCTTAATTTTTGCGATCTTTTTCATAGTTTACTCTGTATTCATCAAATATTAGACTTGACTTATTCATATGTAAAATAGTGTAAAATTAAGTTGAATGTCTAAGTTTGAGGCGTATCATGCCGAAAAAAGCTGAAGCCACTTTTGGATTCTTTCCCTTCAGTATTGGAGTCTTTATGTCGCAAAGAGCACTTTCTGTACTTTGCTTATTGTTTTTATCTTATTCCTCTTCTTTATTTGCAGAATCTTTTACCTTACCTATTTGGAAAGAAGAAGCGGAAGCGCGAGGATATACGCTCCCTGAAGCATTTGGTCTTAACGTTAGTTACATGAAGCAAACTCAAGATATATCTGTAGACAGTGTTGGGTTTGAGGGTACATATCCCATAGATTTGGGTTGGTTTGGTAAGCATAATGTGCCTTTAGGGGATGTCGTTCAAATAGAGCCTGTAGGTACAGGAAAACAAATGAGTGAAGTGCTGACATTACGTGGTGATGTTTGGCTGTTTCCTTTCTTAAATTTATACGGGATTGTAGGTACTCTTAATGGTTACTCAGAAACGACGATCAAAGTAAAACCATTAAAGTCGGATGCATTATCAAGAAATATGCCGTTTAGATTAGAGCTTGATGGTACTTTATATGGCGCTGGTTTTGTACTCGCTGGTGGTTACAAAGATGTATTTGCATTAGTTGATGCTAGTTATACAGAAACAGAATTGAATGTTATTGATGGCACAATTAGCTCGATTGTTGTCTCCCCTCGAATTGGTTATGACTTTACGCGTTTTGGTGCTCCGTTGCGTCTGTGGGTTGGTGCTATGTATCAAGATGTTGAGCAATCATTGTCAGGTAATTTAACTGATATAGGTTTAACGGGTAGCTTAGGTAATCTAGTGGGCAACGTTGATAACGGTCGTTTTAACGTAGAGCAGCACTTAGTTACGCCATGGAACCCTTTAATTGGTATGCAATATAAAATACATGACCGTTTGTACCTTTTAGGTGAAGCTGGGCTTGGTGATCGCAAAAGCCTTTTCTTAACCGTTGATATGCGATTTTAGATCATGAAGTTATTGAATATACCAACAGCAGTTTTGCTAAGCTGCTGTGCAATATCGATCTCTGCAAAAGAACAACAAAGTTGGGTTGATACTTTCCTTGAAGAGTTAGGTTCATCAGAAGATATTGATGTCAGTAAAGGGGTTGACTGGGCTGTGCTTCCGGGGCCTTTTGCTAATCCTGAGCAAGGCTTTGGGATCGGAGTTGCTGCTGTAGGTCTTTATTCACCACTTGAAGACAAAGACAGTGCACCATTATCTACGGTTAGCATTACAGGGTATGGTTCAACATCTGGGTCTTATGGAATTGGCATTAATAACCGAACGTATTTTGAAAATGATGATTTACGTTTGTTGGTTCAAGCAAAAGCAAGTCATACCCCTGAATATTATTGGGGCGTAGGTAAACAAGCTGCTGAAATAGACAGTAATAAGACTCTTGTTGAAGCTCAAATACTAGGCTTTACGCCAAAAGTAGCTTATCAATTTTTACCAAATGCCTATGTACTTTTTGGTGCTGATATGGAGAGCTATCGTAAGCTTTCGTCAGATACTGATACATTAAATCAAAGCGAACTGGAAGATGCATTTTTAAGTGCAGCAACGTTAAGTGTTGAATATGACAGCCGAGATTTTGAACTTAATGCGTATAAAGGAATGCTATTTAGTATTAACTGGAATACTTATCGTACTGAATTTGGTTCCGATTTTGATTTTGATGAGATAACTGTGAATTATCGTCAATATTACAAAATGACGTCTGATACCGTTCTTGCTTGGGAAATATACGCGCAAGATATTCAAGGAGATGCCCCTTGGTTTGCGCTATCAGCTCTAGGTAGTGATAAGAGAATGCGAGGGTACTACTCTGGGCAATACAGAGATAATAGTCAGCTCTCTTCCCAACTTGAGGTTCGTCATCAATTCAATCAACGTCATGGAATGGTTGCATGGGTCGGCGGAGGAAATATCGCTGACAGTTATCAGGGGTTACTGGGTAGTAAATGGCTTCCTACCTACGGGATAGGTTACCGATTTGCGTTTAAACCGAGGGTTAATGTGAGATTGGATTATGGTTTAGGGAAAAATAGCCAAGCGGTCTACTTTCAAATAAATGAAGCGTTCTAGAAGGGTTCAATATGAAAAATAAAATAGCGTCTATTGTTATTAGCAGTCTTTTATATGGCACGTCTTTTTCTTCGTTTGCAGAAGCCCCTGTTGGTGTTAGGCCTTGTTGTGCATTTGGAACCAATTTACAAACCGAAGTGAGGGGGATCCCGGTTCCTTTTATATCCGTTGAGAATGTATTGAATATAGATGATCTTGGTGATCATATTTATAACGATGGCAGCCAAGGCATTGCAAGCAGTTTAATGGGGTTTGGTGATGAAAGTAATGGCATTTTTTATTCAGAGAAAGGCGGGTTTTTAGATTCTGCTCATATTCGGGATACCGCCGATTTTACTTATTATCTCTACGGAGAGTTTTATGCTCATTTAGGTACTGATCATAAGGTTACATTGTCACCTGAACTAAAAAATCGCGTGGTTCAGTTACATGCTAGTTCTGATGTTTATACAGAAACTGAACGTCAAAAAATGAGTATTGAATTAGCAGCGCTAACGGCTTTTCGATTTGCTCAGTGGCATGAAATCGCTCAATGGTTTGGAATGGAATCGGTAGGTGGCTTTAAAGAATATGCATCTGCTTTTTCTCCAGAAGATCTGTATTCAAATATGCTTGGTGCATTATTGGCGAGCGACGTTATTACTGCGAAACCTAAACTAAGTAAAGATGATTTTTCTTTGGCGATGACTAAAGCGATTAAAGCAAAGTTTATTGAGTTAGATGTAGGTACAAAAGAAGAGTCCAAAGCACAAATTAAAAAGATGGATGGCAAATGGTGGGACAGCAGTAAGCGTTTACCAAATAAATGGGTAGTGATCCATAGAGAGTATCATTTAGGAACAGAGCTTAAGCCTAGTGGAATTGAGAATGGTGTAGAAGAAAGTGTATCAACGAAGCATGAAGCCTTAGTGACTTTTAAGTTAATGCCAAACAAAAATGACATCGCTTTTTCGGCATTGCCTGAATCGTTAAAGACTAAGCCTTATTGGACTCCGATTGATTTCCAACAAATTGCAGATTTTGCGAAAGATCATGATGATAAAGAGTTAGCATATAAAAAATAAGTAAGTAATTTTCAGACAATAAAAAGCCTCGAAAAGGAACTTTATAAATAAAGTATTATTCGAGGCTTTTTTAATGTTTTACGAATTACGCTTTTGCTTTACCTGTTTTTAGCACAGTGCCAAACTTTTCAGTACTGAAACCTTTAATTAAACTAACGCACATCATTAGTAGAATAAATGTAAACGGTAGAGCGGTAGAAACCGTACCTGCTTGTAGTGCTTGCATTGCTTCTGTACCACCAACCCATAGTAATACTGCAGCAATAGAACCTTGAACGGTTGCCCAGAATATACGCTGAGGAACAGGAGCATCGACTTTACCGCCAGCAGTGATACTGTCGATAACCAATGATCCTGAATCTGATGACGTTACAAAGAACACCATGATAAGTACGATAGAAATAACAGACAGTGCTGTGCTCATTGGCAGTGCATCATACATGTTAAACAGTGCCATCGTAATGTCTTCTAAGCCATTAGCGCCAAGCTCACCCACTTTGTTCTTAACTTGCTCAATCGCAATACCACCAAACGCAGACATCCATAATGCCGTTGCTAATGTTGGAATAATCATTACAGAGATTAAGAACTGACGAACAGTACGACCTTTAGAAACACGAGCAATGAACATACCTACGAATGGTGACCAGGAAATCCACCAAGCCCAGTAGAATACTGTCCAGCCGTGCATCCAAGTTTCATCTTCACGGCCGTGTGGGTTACTTAGAGGAATAATATTCTCAATATAACCCGTTACCGTTAATGGTAATGTGCTCATTACATCAGAGAAACCGATGAAAATAATGAAGAACAATAAAGCAACAGCAACTAGCATGTTTACGTTACTTAGTAGTTTTACACCACCATCGATACCACGAATTACAGAGATCATTGCAAGCATAGTAACGAAAATGATCACGCCAATTTGCATATTAACGCCACCATCTGTACCAAAGACATGATTGATACCGCCAGCAGCTTGTTGAGCCCCTAAACCAAGAGAGGTTGCAAGACCAAATAGCGTTGCTAGTACCGTCATAATATCAATAATATGACCAAACCAACCCCATGTTCTATCACCTAAAATTGGATAGAAAACAGAACGCATTGATAGTGGTAAGCCTTTGTTATAAGTAAAGAAAGCTAATGATAGAGCCACTAAGCCATATATTGCCCAAGGGTGAATACCCCAGTGGTACATGGTTCCGCCTAGTGCCAGTTTTTTAGCTTCTTCGGTAAATGGTTCAACATCTAGAGGTGTACCATACCAGTCAGTGAAGTAAGCAAGAGGCTCCGCGACACCATAAAACATTAAACCAATACCCATACCAGCAGCAAACAGCATTGCCATCCATGAGATTGTAGAGTGTTCAGGTTTTGCATTATCACCACCAATTCGAATTTTACCGAAAGGCGATACGATTAACCCTAAGCAGAAAACAAGGAAAATGTTGCTAGACCACATAAATAAACCATCAAAATTATCGATGATTTGTAACTTTATGCCGTCAAGAAGGGATTTGGCTTCTGCTGGATCCATAATTAGAAGCACAGTAAGAAATAAAATTATAGCACCAGCACTAATACCAAAAACTTGGTTATGTATATCAAAACCCCATTTTTGAATATTGTCCTGTCCAACTTCATAATCAGTACTGTCAATACTGTACTTATCGGTAGTATTCATGTGTCCTCACATAATATTCGTAACAGCTCCCATTGGAGTCTGTCAAACAGCTGCAACATTCTTGTAACAGCTTTTTTTCGTGACGAATAGTATCAGACTTAAGATTTTAATAAAATATATTTATATTATGGTTGATATAAATAAAAGCGCCTTAAAACATGAGCTTAAGGCACCTTTGTTCTATATGATTAATTAATGGTCAAGGTAAAGGTAGTTTTGCCAAGATTTCATACGGATTAGTACTTTTCTCATGATGGAAACATGCTCAAAGCTATCAGAGTAAACAGATATCTCCGCATTAGAACCTGCTGGAAGATGAAAATCTGAAACATCTTCAGTTAATTTTAATTTAACTAAAGCGCGACCATTTGTTCTGATCGCATTTGTACCTAATAAAGCACCAGAAGCTTGGATCTGACCTTCACCAATGGCTGGAATAACTTCGACCACTTCACCTTCAAATACACGACCAGGAATTGCTCGAAATAAAAACTCTGCTTTAAAGCCTTTTTGTAAACGTTGAAGAGAGTTCTGGCGGAATGCACCAACAAAGTACTGATCTTCAGTATGAACAAAGGTCATAACAGGTCGTAAAGGAATAGGAACTGCCATCATACCCGGACGAAGTGCCATTTGTGTTACATAGCCGTCGGTTGGTGCCCTTACAACGGTTTCATCCAGATTGAATTGCGCTTGTTCTAATTCTGCACGCATACGAGCAACAGTTGTATTCTCTCCATTTATTTCAGACTCTAAAGCAAGTTTTGCTTGTTGTTCTTGAGCTTGAACAGATTCTACTGTTGCCTCTGTTGCTTTATAGTTTTGCTTTCTTGTGTCAAGTTGTTGAGCTGTAAATGCGCCTTTCTTATAGCCTTTTTCGTAACGCTTAAATTCTCGATAGGCTTTGTCTTTTTCAGCGATGGCTTTAATTGTATTGGCTTGCGCTGATTTGTAGATAGATTCCAGCTGTAAAGCGGCTTGTTCTGCTTCATTTAATGCAGCTTGCTTGCGGATAACTTCTGCTTGAAATGGGATATCATCAATTTTAAATAAGACATCACCGGCAGCAACAGGTTGGTTAGGAACCACATTAACTTCGGTTACTTTACCTTTAACACTTGGAACAATAGGGGTGGTTACATAAAACTGCCCACCAAACTGAGTGAAAGGATGATTGTAGTTCATTAATAAAACTAGCGTACCAACGAGCACAACACCACCTAAACCTGCAGTAGGAACTGTCCATTTATTTAGTGGGATCTTGAATATTTTGAAAATGGCAATACATAACGCGGTATACGTAAGAATAAGCAATAAATCCATTATACTTGCTCCTCTTTAGATGGTTGGCTAGGTGGTGATTTTTCCTTATTCACTTCTAGCTGTGATAGCTTTTCAGTCAATAGTTCAACTTGGTCATTAAGATGATTAACACGAGTTTGAAGTTCTAATTGGTTATTTTCAATTTTATGGAAGCCCCAACCACGATCTTCACGCCATAAGGTTGACCAAATCCATAAGAATGGCCACAACACATGAAGCGTAAATAAACTGACCCAGCCTGCAATGTGTATTGCATCTGAATGAGGATGGTTACGTTTATGGGCAATTTCATACGGAATGTCATGAATGACGATAATCCCATAGAAAATAACCAAGGCAACAAACACCAATAACCCAAGAGCAAAATAATCTAAAAACATAAACGTATCCTTGTTTATAATTAATTCGTTAACAAACCATATATTTTTTAGTAACTTGAGTGTGACACTGCTAGATTAAATACGCAAGCAGGGATGTTGTATTGATTGAAAAAAGCCGATATGTATCTATTAATCGATTACTTAAGAAAGGCTTATGATTTGTTACAAGCTAACGCAGTTACGGCCGCCATCTTTTGCACGATATAGCGCATTATCAGATGCTTTTATTACTTCTTGAGGTTTACGATATTCTGTATTATCAGCGACACCAATACTAATCGTAACATTCACCACTTTCGTTTTGTTTGCTTTGCCACGTTTTGCTTGCCCTTTCTTTTTATCTTTAGGACGAGTTGAAGTATCGCGAATAATAAGGTCATAATCAGCAATGTCTTCACGTAATTCTTCAAGGTATTCTAAGCTCTGTTCTGCGGTTTTACCTTTAAATAATACGGTAAATTCTTCCCCACCATAACGATATACCTTTGCGTTACCACCAGTTTGGGCCATGATGCTGGCCACTAATTTGAGAACGTCATCTCCAGTGTCATGTCCATAGGTATCATTAAATTTTTTGAAGTGATCAACATCGAGCATAGCAATGGTGTAGCGACGGCCTAAATGTTTCATCTCTGATTCCAATGCACGACGACCAGGAATTCCCGTTAATTGGTCAATAAAGGCCAGTTCATGGCTTGCAGAGATGATATATAAGAGTAAAAGTAAACCAGCAATGGAAAACATGGTACTTGAAATAAACTCGACACTGAAAAGAGCAAAAGTCAGTGAGGAATAGAGTAAGCAAGTATAAGAGGCTAAATCTGTACTATTATTGCGCGTAAGAACGAAGATAGCAGAAAGCCCGCACATGACTAAACTGTAAAGAACAACAATAATAGGAAGAGGGGAAACTTCTGGGATGTTAAGTAGGTAAGTGTCCCACATTTTGCTCATGTCATTTTCGGCAAAGTGCGACACAATCATCCAACACCAAAAAAACATAAATAGAAGAATACCTACATACCCAGCTCCGTATTTAGAGAAAATGCGGCGCTCAGGAAAAATGAACGTTGCCATCATGCATATAGGTAATAAAAATGCCGTTAATGTAAACTCAATACGCGTGCTTCCAGATGAGAGCGGAACCTGAAGGCGTTCTTGAATTACCCAGTAGGCAATAGCCATGCTGATGGCGATCATACCGACTCGGCCTTGGTTGAAAGGCTGGCTTAAAAGTAGCACAATAAACAACACAATATATGGGAGTATGTATGAAAAACCTTTGTTTTCAGAGGATAGCTGAATAATACCATCCATACCGGTAATCACTGATACTACGATGATTAAAGGTAATAGTAATTTAAATAGAGGATGACTCAGAAGGCTAAAAGACATTGTTTTTTAACTAATCCTAACTAATCTAAAAAAAGAGAGAGATGTCACTAAATTGATAGGACAAGTATGATTCTACCAATAAGATAACTCTATTCATATACTTACATCGTGACTTAATGCATTTAATAACAATAAGGCATCTATATGGAATCAAACATTCATAACTATATGGAAATTCTTGTTGGAAAACGCTTTATCGAGCTAGATTTCCACCAATTATATACTCTTGACCAAATAACAGACATGAAATGTATTGCTTTGAATCAGCTTCCAACACTTTATATTCGTTATAGCTTAGATATGTTAGCGGCAACACCTCAAAAAAAATTAGTACGATATAACGAAATGGTTGTCGCTGCTATTGAAAATGCAGAAAAGATGGTGGCAAATGATCGTAGGGAGCGTAATACGGATTTCGAAAATATTGTCGTTTATACACTTAAAGATCGTTTTGAATTAGAAGATGAAGAAAAACCGTTTTCAGGTGAGCTTAAATTAGATTAAAAAAATCCCATACAGTAGAACTGATATGGGATTTATTTATCTTTGAACAAAGATTAAGCGTCAGTTGACTCGACAGTTTCTTCTGTTTCTAAAGCAGGGAAGGCCTGTAATGGTTTTGCTACCATGTTACGAGTATCTTCTTTTACTTCCGCTAAAGTCACTTGAAGTTGATCGCCTAGTTTGAAGGTTTCATGTTTATCGATTGAAATAGTGCCTTGGTCGGCATTACATTCGATACGCTCTTTGTTATCGACAATCAAGGAACCTGGAATGAAAGCAGCAGCGCCATTTTCAATTAAGCGTACACGCATGCCTGCACGGTTAATATCAAAGATCTCGGCGGTAAATTCTGTGCCTTTTTCGACTTCTGAAACTAACGTTCTACAGTATAGCCAATCACTTACATTTCTTTCTGCCATGCGATGGTAACGGCGACTTAAAGCCAGCTCTTCACCTACAATATCATCTGGGCGTTGTACCGGTTCTTTACCAAGGATATGTGCTTTTAACATACGATGGTTGATCATATCGCTGTATTTGCGGATAGGAGAAGTCCATGTCGCGTAAATGTCTAAACCCATTGCGTAGTGTGGCAGCGGCTCGTTACCGGTTTCACTGTACGTTTGATATTTGCGAATACGAGCATCAAGATATGACGTTGGTTGATTACCTAACAAGCGACGTAGTTCACTGAAGCCTTCAAGTGTTGCAATATGCTCTTCTGTGAATTCTATATCGTCTAATTGATTTACAATTTCGGCCACGTCTTTCAATTTATCTGATTTAATACCAGCATGAGAGTTAAATACACCCATATTAAACGTATTACGTAATGTCTTACCTGCGCAGATATTTGCTGTTACCATCGCCTCTTCAACCAGCTTGTTTGCTGTACGACGCATATCTGCATGAATAGCAATGACGTCATTTTCTTCGTCTAATTCGAAACGGTAATCAGGGCGGTCTGGGAAGATCACAGCATGAGTTTGACGCCAGGTTGTACGCGCTTGTGCAAATTCGTGAAGTTCAGTAACTACTTGCGAGATCACTTCAGTTGGTTGCCATTTATCACATGTTCCTGTTTCTAAGAAATCAGATACATTGTCATAAGCTAAGCGTGCGTGAGATTTAATCGTTGCAGCAAAAAAGTTAATTGACTCGTCATTAATCGTGCCATCTGCATCTACGTCTACTGTGCAACAAAGGGCTGGGCGCTCTTGGTTTTCAATAAGAGAACATAGTTCGTCACTTAAATCACGTGGCAGCATTGGAATGTTACGACCTGGTAAGTAGATAGTATAACCA
Source organism: Aliivibrio sp. (assembly GCA_024206155.1). Lineage (GTDB taxonomy): Bacteria > Pseudomonadota > Gammaproteobacteria > Enterobacterales > Vibrionaceae > Aliivibrio. Next base: position 34,980 of record JAAGZR010000455.1, on the reverse strand, counting down.
CGTTTACGCGCCACTTTATCCATGCTGTCATCTGGTGTGATGTAGGCGGTTGGATCGGCGATAGCAATGGTTAGTTCAAAAGAACCGTCAGCTTGCTTTTTAATGTATAGCGCATCGTCCATGTCTTTAGTTGATTCACCATCGATAGTGACGAATGGTGTTTCTGTCATGTCTACACGTACTAAATCGGCATCATCTTTGATTTCCCAGTTTTCAATGCCTTCAGGCTCTGAATTTGGTAAGTCATTTTGAGCAAGTGTTACCCACCACGGTGCAATCTTGTCATCGCTATCAGTGATTTTATGCGTAACTTCACATAAGAAGCTTTGATCACCTTTTAACGGGTGCTGTGTTAGCTCAGCAACAACCCAATCACCTTCTTTTAAGGTTTCTGGATTTACGCCTTTACGCGCTTTCGCTTTTATTGCATTTTTTAGACTAGGATGATCAGGCATCACCTGTAGACGTTTTTTAAACATCTGGATTCGGCCGATAAATCGAGTGATTGATTGCTCAATAAGTTGATCTGGTTCTGCTTGTTCTTTATCGTTTTCAGTACGGATCAAAGCCACTACTTTGTCGCCATGCATTACTTTTTTCATTTGTGCTGGCGGAATAAAGATACTTTTTTTCTTATCGTCGGATTCTAAGAAACCAAAACCACGGTCGGTTGCTTTTACTGTCCCTTCTTTCTTAGGGATGTTTTCTTGTATCTGCTGCTTTAATTGAGCAAGTAGTGGGTTATCTTGAAACATAAGCCTTCATACGTATAATTAAGAGAAATAACGACCTAACTTTACTATTGCCCTGTATTGATTACTACAAAAGTCCGCTTAAATATGAAAAAAAGGGTATTTAGCGTACAAAAAACTATCAAAACTAAGAAAGTAGAGCTAAATTTGTGAACTTGCTCAATTTTTTCTGGTAATTCTTGCCGTATTAGGGCATCATCCGCGCCCTGAGTTAATCACTTGTCTATTCTTTTGTTGTATTAGGTGATTAACTGTCCTGTCCCGAGTGCTTGTGTGTGTGTATGGAACTTGCTGAGCAAATGGGACCGTTTTTATATGTTTAATTATTGGGATCCCAATGTCAGAAACTATTACTGAATTCCGCCAACTGGCTTTAGACGAAACTATCTTATCTGCACTTGACGAAATGGGCTTTGTTGCTCCAACGCCAATCCAAGCAGAATCAATTCCTCTTTTGTTAGCTGGTCGTGACGCACTTGGTAAAGCACAAACAGGTACTGGTAAAACAGCTGCTTTCTCTTTGCCACTACTAAACAAAATCAACCTTAAGCAACATAACCCACAAGCAATCATCATGGCACCAACGCGTGAGCTTGCTATTCAGGTTGCTGCTGAAGTTAAAAACCTTGGTCGTAACATCAAGGGTCTTAAAGTATTAGAGATCTACGGTGGTGCTTCTATCGTTGATCAAATGCGTGCTCTAAGCCGCGGTGCTCATATCATCGTTGGTACTCCGGGCCGTGTTAAAGATTTACTAAACCGCGACCGTCTAAACCTAGGCGAAGTTCATACGTTCATCCTAGATGAAGCAGATGAAATGCTTAAAATGGGTTTTGTTGATGATGTAACTTGGATTCTTGAAAAAGCACCAGATACAGCTCAACGTATCCTGTTCTCTGCAACTATGCCTCCAATGGTTAAAACAATTGTTGACCGTTACCTACGTGATCCTGCGCGTGTTGATGTTGCTGGTACTAACCACACTGTTGATAAAGTAACGCAAAACTTCTGGATCGTTAAGGGTGTTGAAAAAGACGAAGCAATGTCTCGTCTTCTTGAAACGGAAGAAACTGATGCGTCAATCGTATTCGTTCGTACTCGTCAAGATACAGAGCGTCTAGCTGATTGGTTAAGTGCTCGTGGCTTTAAAGCTGCTGCTCTTCACGGTGATATTCCTCAGTCTCTACGTGAGCGTACTGTTGACCACATTAAAAACGGTGTTATCGATATTCTAGTTGCAACTGACGTTGTTGCTCGTGGCCTTGATGTTCCACGTATTACACACGTATTTAACTACGATATCCCATTTGATGTTGAATCTTACATCCACCGTATCGGTCGTACTGGTCGTGCTGGACGTAAAGGTAAAGCGATTCTTTTAGTTCGCACAAACCAAATTCGTATGCTACGTACGATTGAGCGTGTAACTAAATCTACAATGGTAGAGATTGAACTTCCACATCGTGATCAAGTTGCAGAAGCTCGTCTAGCGGTTCTTGGTGCTGAATTAGCAGCAGAAAAAGAATTCGTTGCACTAGAAGCGTTCTCTGACTTAATCACTAAGTTACAAGAAACATTAGAAGTTGACGCAGCGACAATCGCAGCAATGCTTCTTAAGCGTCAGCAAGGTAAGCGTCCTTTATTCTACAAAGGTCCAGATCCAATGATCGCTGCAATGGAGCGCGCGAAAAACCGTCGTCCTGAGCGTGGTGATCGCGGTGACCGTCCTGAGCGTGGTGGTCGTGGTGACCGTCCTGAGCGCGGTGAGCGTCGTCAATACAATAACGATGACTTCGATACGTACCAACTAGAAGTAGGTCGTGAGCAAGGCGTTCAAGTTAAAGACATCGTTGGTGCTCTAGCTAACGAATTAGGCTTTACTAAAGGCGCTATCGGTGCAATTAAACTTGCTCCGGGTCACACTTACGTACAGTTACCTAAGAAAATGTCTGCAGATGTTGCAAGCAAACTTAAGCAACTACGTATTCGTCAAAACGAAGTGAAAGCGGTTGTTGTTGAAGGTGTAGACCTAACAATTGATCGTCGTCCTCGTACTGGCGGTGGTCGTGATGAGAACCGTGGTGGCAACAGCAACGGCAACAGCCGTGGTGGTTACCGTGGTAATCGTGAAGGTGGTAACCGTGAAGGTGGCCGTGGTGGCGAACGTCGTTTTGACCGCAACAAAGGTGGCGATCACCGTGGCAGTCACCGTGGCGAAAGAGCTCCAGGTGCAAGCCGTGCTCCACGTAAGCCTCGTAACGAAGATTAATCAATAATTTATTGATAATAAAAACCGAGCTCAAGTAGCTCGGTTTTTTTATGTGTATTATTTTGTGGGTATAATACCAATCGTAGTAAGTAACTGTTCATCCTAGCTGGTTAAATACAGTGCAGAAAAATCATTAACCAAAATATAAATAACATCGATTTAAAATAGTTGTTCTTGTTTTTACAAAAGAGTGGTATTTTTCGAGATCAGTAATGCTTAAGAAGATTACTGAATGTTAGTAATTTTTGTTAATGGAAAAAAAATGGATAATCAAATTCGATTACGCGCTTTAGAGCAAACGGATCTTCGCTTCATTCATCAATTAAATAATAATCGTTCTATCATGTCTTACTGGTTTGAAGAACCATACGAGTCATATTATGAGTTAGAAGACTTATTTCGTAAGCATATTCATGACAGTAATGAGCGCCGTTTTATTGCTGAAAACGAAGAGCAGCAGTCTATAGGGTTAGTTGAACTAGTTGAAATTAACTCTATTCATCGTAATGCTGAATTTCAAATTATTATTGCACCTGATTTTCAAGGTTGTGGCTATGCAAGAAGTTTAATTAATAAAGCATTAAACTATGCATTTACCATTTTAAATCTTCATAAAGTATATCTGCATGTTGCGGTTAATAATGAGAAAGCGATTCACCTATATGAAACATGCGGTTTTGTAGAGGAAGGGCATTTAATCAAAGAGATTTTTGTAAATGGTCAGTACAGCGATATTAAACGCATGTATATTTTGCAAGATAATTATCTAAGCCACAAAAAGTAGCGCTAAATTTATGAGAATGAAAGCGCTGCTATTCTTTCTTATTTTTATATAAAAGGGAACTGGTACTCAGCTCCCTTTTTTTAGCTATAAAGTATTGTCATATTTTAATTGAGTTTCTATGCAACAACGGCTTCCATTTCTTCTTCATGAGATTTTACCACTTCCATTCGTTCACCGTAGATTGAACGTAATTGAGCAATAACATGACCACGAGTAACAATACCAACGAATTTATTATCTTCAATAACAGGTAAGATACGAGGTTTAGCGATACGCATATCACGAGCCCGGTCATTAACTGATAGAGTGCTGTAGCTTGTCACATAGCCCATATCTGTTGTTGGGTATAATGTTGATTTATCAATTGCGTAAAATTCAGCTAATTGAAGTAGAGTATCTTTAGGTGAAATACTCGTGATATCCGTCTTCATTAAATCAGCAACAGTACGCCCTTGTTCTGGTAAGTAATCTTCACACCATAATTCTACTAATACATCGTGTTCAGAAAAGAAACCAACAACTTCATTATGGTTGTTAATAACGATGGCACCAGAAAGATGACGATCTAATAGGTTGTCTAATGCAATCTCAACAGGCATTTCAGGGCGAAGTACGTAAGCGTTAATATCCATAAATTGATTTACTGTTTTGTTCGCGTTCATATTAGTGATTTCCTTTGTGTCTGAATCGGTAAAAAGTGGAGTAATTTGTGAATCAGGTACTGTATTAAGCTGTGGACGACTAAAAATGGCCCAATAACCTAGGCCAACTAAGCCAGCACCGCCGACAATATTTCCAAAAGTGACCGGAATTAAATTGGCAGTAATAAAGTTAATAATATTTAAATCAGCGTATTGCTCAGGTGATGCACCTATGGACAACCAAAACTCAGGTGGCGCTAATTGTTGAATCGCAATACCTAATGGAACCATAAACATATTGGCAACACAGTGCTCAAAGCCACTACTAACAAACATCGCAACAGGTAAAATAACCATCACCGCTTTAGTTAACATGTTCGTCGAGCAAAACGTCATCCAAACGGCTAGACAGACCAACAAATTACATAAAATACCTAAAGCAAAAGCTTCTAATGGTTGGTGATGTAACTTATGTTGAGCAATGTTTAGGGCGTTTAACCCCCATTGACCACCATCGTTTTGATACATCCCAGCAGAAACGACTAAAGCAAGCAGTAAGGTTGCACCGATAAAATTACCGATGTAAACCTTTCCCCATATTCCTAGCATTTTTCCAAAGCTAATTTGCTTATTTGCAACCGCAATGGCTGAAAGTACAGAGCTAGTAAAAAGCTCTCCGCCACCAATGACAACCAGTATCAATCCCAAGCTAAATGCTAAACCGCCAGCAAATCGGCTAATTCCCCAGCCCGTTTGTGAGTTCCCTGTTGTGACTGTGATATAGAAAATGAAAGCAATACCTATAAATACACCAGCCATAATTGCTAAGCCAATGACCATGCTTGATGGCTTCTTTGATTTAGCAAGAGCGTAATAAGCCGCTTGGTCCATCATTTCACTGGGATTAAATTGTCCAGAAGTATTTGGACTGAGGTTAGTGCTCATTTGTCCTCCTTAAGTTATTGGTTAGTAGTAATCTCAAGCTTTGTGTTCGTTCCTGTTCTGCTTGAGCCCATGTAGATTATGAGTAAATGCATAGGAGGTAAAATTGATTGTTTTTAAGTTCTATATCAGTTTTCTTGATGAGGATGAAGTGGTATCATTAATTTGAAATAAATTCATATAAAAGAGACAGTTATGCGTTACTCATTAAAGCAGTTGGCCGTTTTTGATGCGGTAGCAACAACAGGAAGTGTTAGCCAGGCTGCTGAGATGTTGTCGTTAACTCAATCGGCAACCAGTATGTCCTTGTCGCAATTAGAAAAAATGCTAGGACGATCTTTATTTGAACGTAATGGTAAGCGAATGGCCTTAACCCATTGGGGTGTATGGCTTCGACCTAAAGCGAAAAAACTGATCCATGACGCACAACAGATAGAGTTGGGCTTCTATGATCAGCATTTAATCAGTGGTGAGTTGTCTCTGGGAGCGAGTCAAACGGCAGCGGAACACTTGGTTCCAAATCTTATCAGTAATATTGATAATGATTTTCCAGAAATACGTATCTCTTTAGGGGTAAAAAATACCTCTGGTATCATCAATGGCGTATTAGATTACAAATATGAGTTGGGGATTATTGAAGGACGTTGTGATGATAGCCGTATTCATCAAGAAGTTTTTTGTAAAGATCACCTAATCATTGTCGCAGCAGCACATCACCCTTTTGCAAAGCACGAAACCGTAAGTTTAGCTCAGTTAGAGCAAGCGAAATGGGTATTACGTGAGCATGGTGCTGGGACACGAACTATTTTTGATAGCGCAATCCACGATAAAATTCCTGATTTAGATGTTTGGCGTGAGTATGAATACGTGCCTGTATTGCGAACATTAGTTGCTAATGGCCAATATTTAAGCTGCTTACCGTATTTAGATGTTGTTAAGTATATTGAGCGTGGTGAGTTGGTAGCTTTAAATGTGCCTGAATTAAACATGGAACGGACGCTCTCATTCATTTGGCGTGCAAGTATGGATCAAAACCCTATTAGTAGCTGTATTCGTCGTGAAGGGATCCGAATGATTAAAAACCACAATATAATTCGATAGGTATCCAATAAATCGACTTTTTACTTTGTCTGTTATTTGCTATTCTTTCACAGATAACCATGATTTATACACATATTTAGGGATAAAAAGAGATGCCAGCTTTATCAGTTTTATTGATGGAAAGCTTCAATTACTTCAAGAAGCATTTTATTGCTTTCTGTATTCTTGTTCTACCATTTGCACTCATTACAAATGGGATCGCATTGAGTTTTAATGAAGAAGATGGTTCAGGCCAATTTTTACTTTATATGCTGTTTATTCTGACGATCTATCCTTTCTATAAAGGGGCGATACTTTACTATATCGCTTACTCTTTTGATGGTCGTCGTGTCCCATTTAGTCAGTTGTATCAGATCCCTGCCAAAACGTGGTTTTCGTTTGTATTGATGAATATCATTTTAGGGCTTGCTATTTTTGCTGGTTTTATTGCGCTTATTTTACCTGGTCTTTATTTAATGGCTCGTTTCTCATTTACAGAAATTTATTGTGTGCTGTATAAAGAGAAAACAATGGATGCGATTAAGCTAGGTTGGCATGATACAAAAGACAATTATTGGATCCTCTTTAAAGGCTTGGTAATTATCTTTGGTTTTACCACAGGTTTAATGTGGACGCTAGAATATGGTTTAAGCCAATTAGGTTTACAATCTCCAGTGTTGTCGTTTGTGTTTTCGATAGCTGAAGTTGTGTTGTCTATGATGAATACCATCTTTATTTTTAGAGTATTCACTGTAAATACAAACAGATTGGAAGAGATTCAACAAATTAATTAGTATTGCAGAGCAAACAGCGGATGCATTAGATCAGTGAAACAAAATAACAAAATAACAAAATAACGATATAGATATTCATATTGCCATAGCTGCAGAGGAGCAAAGCCATGTGGCTGAAGAAATTAATGGCGAAACAGTTAGTTTTAATGAGTTGTCGATATTGGTTCATGAAGCGACGCAAGGTGCAGGCGTAGCAATAGCTGATCAAGTGGCATTAGTTGAAAGCCAAGAAAACATCATGAATAGATTTACGGTATAAAAATTTATATAGTTTACTGCTCTTATCAGAAAAATTGATAGTAAATCTCAAACTAGTAAAGCTCAGAGGTGACTCTGAGCTTTTTTTATTGCACTTATTTTTTAATGCGCAGTTGTTTTGTCACGTTCCCAATAAGCAAATAGACGTGATAATGTAAAACAAAGAATAAAGTAGCAAAAAGCAACCACTATCCAAATTTCAAAAATCATACCGCTTGAATTCGCAATTTCAGTACCAACAAACGTTAACTCTTGAATTGATATTAGTGAAATGATCGAGGAGTCTTTTACTAACGAAATGCATTGACCAGCAAGAGGAGGGGTGATCACTTTAAAAACTTGAGGTGCAATAATATAACGGTAGCGATGCCAAGTGGATAAGCCTAAACTTTTAGCTGCTTCATGTTGACCTCGTGGGATAGCATCTAAGCCAGAGCGAACAACTTCACCAATATAAGCGGCAGAAATCATTCCGATACAAAGTACGCCCGAAGCTAAGTTTTCCCATAAATTGGCAGAGCCAAATAGAAATGATTGAAGCGCGTTAATATTCCCATTGTGATCCCTAAGCAAAGATTCTAATCCAAGCAATGGCACCAATTGATTTGCAATAAAAAAATAGAAAATGAAGATGAATACTAATGGCGGAATATTACGAATAAGCTGAATGTAACTGTTTGATAACGATCTAATGACAGCAAGGGATGATCGGCGTCCTAAACCCAGTAGGACACCAAATAGTAAAGCAAATAGCATTCCCCAAAATGTGAGGCGTAGTGTTGATAACACACCATCGAAGAAATAGGGCAGTGAGCCATCAGGCTTACGCGTAAACAGCAAATCAAAAGCGCGAGACCACTGCCAATGATAAGCGAGTGTGCCGCTTTCTTTTGTAAATAACCAAAATACAACGCTAGCAATAATGGTTAGTAATATCCAATCTAAACGATTTAATTTTAAAGAAATGCTTTGCTGCATGGTAATCAGTTCGCTGTTTGTGTTTGCCAGTCTAGGCTAGTAAACCAGTAATCATAACGCTCTTGTAGCCAACCATCAGCTGTTCGTGCTTCAATCCACGCATCAAAATACGCTTTTTTATCCTCTTCACCAAGACGAACGGCGAACGCTTCATTACCTTGCGATAAACGCTCTTTAAAAGGTAGATATAAGATATCAGCATATTTGATAGAATCAAACTCAGGTTTTGGCGTAGAAGCCGCTACCGCATGAGCATTGCCATTTAATACTTCTTGGAAAGCTTGTGCTTCATCATCAAACTGAAGAATTTTTGCTTTAGGGAAGTTTTCTTTAATTGCTGCAACAGTAATTGAGCCACGACGTGCTGCAAATTTAACACGACGAGAATTAAACTGTTCACGCGTAAAACCGTCAGTTAGCTGTTTGTTCGCTGCAACTTGAACGCCAGAGTGTGAGTAAGGGACAGTAAATAAAACGCTTTTTGAACGCTCGTCAGTAATGGTTAAGCCACCAATGATGACATCGAATTTTCCTGAGATAAGAGAGGGGATGATCCCATCCCAAGCGGTTGGAATAAATTCAATTTTTAAGCCTGAGTCTTTTGCTAAACGTTTTGCAACATCGACTTCAAAGCCAATAAGTTCGCCTTGTTTATCTCGCATAGCCCAAGGTACAAAAGTACTTAAACCAACTTTAAGAGTTCCTCTTTCTTGAATTTTATCAAGATTAGGTGTGCTGTCTGATGATGATGATGATGTTGCTGAAAATACTGAGCTACTAAATAGTAAACTTAGGCTGAGTAATGATGTAAATAGTTGCTTCATGCGAGTAGTTCTCCTTTAATATGCATTGTGCATGCGGTGTTCTAACCAGGCTGATAGCCCAGAAAGTGTTAATGTAATAATGAGATAGATAGCGGCGACAGTAAACCAAATTTCAAAAGGCATTGCCGTATCGGAGACGATATTTCGTCCTTCGGTTGTTAAGTCAAAAATAGCCATCACACTGACGATAGAAGAGTTTTTGACTAAAGAAACTAATTCATTTGTTAATGAAGGCAACGTTTTTCTTATCACTTGGGGTAGTATGACATAACGGTAACTATTGAATGAAGATAGCCCCAACGTTTTACAGGCTTCAAATTGTCCTTTTGGTAAATTGATTAACCCTGAACGTAAAATCTCAGCAGTATAGGCTCCTTGGAATAGAGCCAAAGCAAGTACCGCGGTTGTGAATCTATCTAAATCTAGAAATGGCCCAAAAACAAAATAGAGTAGGTAGATTTGCACAAGTAAAGGCGTATTACGTATTAGTTCGATATATAAGGTGGCGATACTTCGACCTACGATTGAATTCGAAAGGCGTAATAAAGCGGTTATTAATGCGATGACTAAAGTGGCAATGGCGCTAATGGCTGAAATGTGCAAAGTGACGAGTAGGCCTTCAATAAGCTCTGCTGGGAACCATTCGCCATCTTCATAAAAAAACAGAAAATCAGGTACGCGATCCCATTGCCATTGATAGTTCATGGCTTGAGCACCGCTATTTAAAATCCAGTAAAGTGCGGTAGCTAATAAACTGATTTGCAATAAAGCAGAGAGCACTGGTGAAAAAATGGTTTTTAAACGAAGCATATTAGTAACTTAAGATTTGGTTTAAAAATTGTTGAGTACGTTGGTGTTGTGGGTTGTCAAAGAACTGCTCAGGCTCAGCAATTTCAAGGATTTCTCCTTCGTCCATAAACACTACACGGTCAGCGACTTTCTTAGCAAAGCCCATTTCATGGGTTACGCACACCATTGTCATTCCCTCTTTAGCCAGATCTGACATAACGTCTAACACTTCGCTGATCATTTCAGGATCAAGAGCAGATGTAGGTTCATCAAACAGAAGTATTTGAGGTTCCATACATAGAGAGCGAGCGATGGCGACTCGTTGCTGTTGTCCACCAGAAAGCTGAGAAGGGTATTTATCTGCTTGTTCCGCGATATTTACGCGTTCTAAATAGATTAAAGCCCGCTCAATGGCCGCTTTCTTTGATAATTTTAATGTTTTAATTGGTGCCAACGTTAGGTTTTCTAATACCGTTAAGTGAGGGAAGAGATTAAAGTGTTGGAATACCATACCCACTTGGCCATTCATTAATTGTTTTGATGACAGCGGATGCTGAAAGAGTGAAAGGGTACCATTTTGAATGGATTCTAGCGCATTAATACAACGAATAAGAGTGGATTTTCCTGAACCAGAAGGACCACAGATAACCACTTTTTCGCCTTCACTGATAGAAAGGGTAATATTTTTTAATGCATGAAATTGTTCGTAGTACTTATCTACGGACTTAAATTCAATGATATTGGCTTTATTTGTATTTTTATTAGTCACAATTCATCCTAGCATTCGAGAACTAAACTCACTGTAACATATTCATAAAGCTAAAGAAGTATTTCTTAACATGGTGATTAATTATTAGTCAAAATATGGGATTATGCTTATTAAATGTCAAAAATATGGTGAGATCGAATTTATATTAAATTAACCATTGCACAACAGTTAAAGACACGATACGTTAACACTATGGAGAATAAAGATGCAGTATATAAACAATAAACTGCATAAATAAATGGAAGAAAAGCAATGTATCAAACTGATGATGTACGAATTAATAAAGTAAAAGAACTATTACCGCCTGTTGCAGTTTTAGAGAAATTCCCTGCGACCGAGATTGCGGCTAAAACCGTATTTCAATCTCGCGAAGCTATCCATAATATTTTACAAGGTGATGATGATCGTCTTCTTGTTATTATTGGTCCGTGTTCAATTCATGATACTGAAGCCGCTTTAGAGTACGGTGCAAAACTTAAATCATTACGTGATGAGTTAGGTGATCGTCTTGAAGTCGTTATGCGTGTGTATTTTGAAAAGCCACGTACAACCGTTGGTTGGAAAGGGTTAATTAATGACCCCTATATGGATGATTCATTTAAATTAAATGATGGTCTACGTATGGGACGTAAGTTACTGCTTGATCTAACTGATATGGGCTTGCCTACAGCTGGTGAATTCCTAGATATGATCACACCACAATACATGGGTGACTTAATTAGCTGGGGTGCTATCGGGGCACGTACAACTGAGTCACAAGTTCACCGTGAGCTATCTTCAGGTCTTTCTTGTCCTGTTGGTTTTAAAAATGGCACTGATGGCAACATTAAAATTGCTACTGATGCGATTCGCTCGGCGGGTTCTTCTCATCATTTCTTATCAGTAACAAAATATGGGCATTCTGCAATTATTGAAACGGCCGGTAACCCTGATTGTCATATCATCCTTCGTGGTGGTAAAGAGCCAAACTACAGTGCTGCTCATGTTAAGCCAGTCAAAGAGCAATTAGCTGCTTCAGGTTTACCTGAAAAAGTAATGATTGATTTTAGTCATGCCAATAGCTCAAAAGACTTTAAGCGTCAGATGATTGTTGCTGATGATGTTTGTGGTCAAATTTCTGGTGGTGAAGACGCGGTATTTGGTGTCATGATTGAAAGTCACCTTGTTGAAGGGCGTCAAGATTTAGTTTGTGGTAAAGCAGAAACTTATGGACAATCAATTACTGATGCATGTATTGGTTGGGATGATACAGAAACCGTACTGCGCCAATTAGCAGATGCAGTTACTGCTCGTCGAAATAAGTAAGTTATCTGAACTTAAGTTATTTAGAATAATGAAGCGCCAGCCATTTTTATGACTGGCGTTTTTTAGTGTAATAAATGGATTACCCTTGACCTTTTGCCATGGTTACCGTTCGTTTTAAAGTCCAACGTAATAACAATGGAATGATACCAACGCCTTGTTCTTCGCTATATTGGACAATCGCTAAGGCTAAATCTGGTTTCGCATATTTTTTTAATGTTTTAATGATGATTTTTTTCGGTGGGATCGACTGATCCTTGGAAATATTAGAAAGTTCTCTAAATAAATCTTCAAAACCATTGTAATAAAGATAATGCTCGATGTCTTTGCGTGGTAATTCAGTGAGTCGATGTCGTTCATGTTCATTACCTAATTGGTTTTTAACTGCAAACGCGTATTTTTTACCTGCAGCATCACCATCGGTTACTACGTGCCATTCAATATTAAGTGCTTTTGCTACCTTTATTAATGATTTTAGCCCAGATTGAGCAAACTCAATAATTTGTACTCCTTCGGCAGCTAGGTTATATCCTAGAAGGCGAGCCATCTCATTAAATAACCATACCTCGGTTTCCCCCTCAACCAGTAACCAGCAACGCGCAAATAAGGCATTAGAACGTTGAAAGCGAATATGAAACGTAATGCGTCGTAAATCATCGCGAGATAAGCTGGTTGGAGAGATAGAATAGCTCGAAGTAGAGTCTGATTCTCTGACTAATCTACGTATAGAGCATAAAGGAACGGCGCTCAATAATTCACTGCTATTTGTGGTCAATATCTTTTGCATGGGAATGTGATTAAGCAGGGACCAAGCTTGAATTAACTGTGTTGGGTGTAATCTTCCTTCTGGATCTTCGATGATCATGAGAGGGCGAGCTGATTTTTTTAGTGTATTAGGCCCCTTAGCTCTTAGATAGGTATTTAACAGCCCAAGTAGAAGGAGTTTAGTTTGTTTATTTTTGTTTTGATTAATAAACTGGGTTAGAGGAATGCCTTCCGTTTTTTGACCAAAAAAGAGATCATCATGAATTTTGTGTTGCTCGTTTCTTTTATGTCCTTTAAATGCAAAGTAGTGTTCCACTAAAGTTTGCATAGAATGCAAGGCACTTTTAATTTCGCCGCTATTTACTTGGCCAGGAGCGGTGATAAGTCGACGGCAGGTATTATTTATTCGTCGTTCAATTCGGTCATTAGAAAGAGTATCAAGCGTATCGTCTGGCTGTAAGCGACGAGAATCTCGAATACGAATGACGGGATGAAGGCGTATTAACTCAGTCACTAAACTTTCAATTTTATAATAACGTAAAACATTGCCTTCATTATCGAGAAACGAACTTGATGAGGTAATCTTACCCTCATTATTCGTTGCGCTAATGCGATAATAAATTCGTCGAGCATGGTCATTGTGGTTAGATTGCCATAAACTAGACAACTTTCTGTAACGACCTGCTTTATGTTCGTTATTTTCAGTGGTTTTCCAGCTAATAATAATTTGAATATGCTGGTCTTGGGTGTAAGAGATGGAATGATCTTGGTGGAAATCTTTTAATGTAAATTGATGAAGTTCTCCAGACACAGGTAAGGCGATAGATAGGGCATCAAGTAACGATGACTTTCCCCATGTATTTTCGCCAATCAAGGTCGTCAATTGTTCAAAAGAAAGAGATAAGCGTTTGATGCCTCTAAATCCTGAAACTTCGATTCGTTCTAAGAGCATAGCACTTCCTTATCAGAGACTTATATAAATAACTATATAGCAACTGAATCGATGAAAGCACAATGGCAGTCACATTTATCAATTATACTGACCCAGTATTGAAATATTACCAATTAACGCATTATTTATAAAAATGGTTTACCGTGCCCTCGTTGCTTAAATTGAAATACGGTTTTAGAAAGGATATGAAATCAATGAAAAATCAAAAGAATCATGTTTTAAGAGTGATGCATATTAATGATACACACTCTTATTTTGATGAATCAGTGATCGCATTACACAATGATGTAGGTGAGAAATATTATATTAAATGTGGTGGTTTTGCGCGAATATCTCATCAAGTTTCACTCCTTACCAAAGAAGCAAAAACAAAAGGAGGAAATACCGTTTTTTTCCATGCTGGCGATTGTTTTCAAGGGACCTTATATTTCTCTTTATATAAGGGAAAGGCCAATGCAGATTTACTAAATCAACTCCCTTTAGATGGTATGGTTCTTGGTAACCATGAGTTTGATTTAGGCAATGAATTAGTCAGTGATTTTATTGCCAATACCCATTTCCCTATTCTTATGGGTAATTGGGATTTAAGCCATGAAGATCAAACTAAGGGTCACCAATTAAAACAACAAAAACGGATATTAGATTTTAATCCAACACTCGGCATTGCAAAATATTTGATTAAAAAAGTAGGGAATTTGGATGTCGCGGTATTTGGTTTAACCATAGATCAAATGGAAGTATTAGCAAGTCCAGATCCTGATACGCCATTTATGAATGCCATTAATACAGCAAAGAACACCGTGGACTATTTAACCGTTCAAGGAATAACTAATGTCATCATTATTAGTCACCTTGGTTATGAGGGAGATAAACAACTAGCAAAAGCGATCAATGGTATTGATTTGATCATTGGAGGACATAGTCATGTGTTGCAGGGTGATTTTTCAAATATTGGTTTAGAGGCTCGTGATAACTACGGTGAGCTTGTTAATGACACACATATTGTTCAGGCTGGATGCCACGCACTTGCACTTGGATATTGTGATTTAGAATACTCTGAAGAAGGTGAGTTATTGAGTTTTAATGGTCGTAATATTTTACTTTTGGATAATATGGCTTACAAAGACAAAGCATGTACCCAAAAAATGGATGAACCTCATTTGTTAAAGACATTAGCTTTGATTAATTCGTTTGAGCTGGCAGAGGTTTGTGAAAAAGATCTTAAGATAGAAGCATTACTAATAGAGAAATATCGCGGTGAAGTGGACCGACTTTCTCAAAAAGTGATTGGCCACTGTATGGGAGACTTATCACACCGTCGGATCCCTGATGATAAAGGTCAAAGTGATATTGCTCCATGGGTTGTAGAATCCTTTTATTCAAAGGCTCATCAATTGGATAAACGAGTTCAATTCGCAATGCATAATGCAGGCGGAGTCCGTTCTGGCTTAAATCAAGGTGATATCACCTATTCTGATATTGCCGGAAAAGTGTTGCCTTTTGCCATACCTATTGTCATCTATAGTATCAAAGGGCGGTATCTTAAAGCGGCAATTGAAGGAGCTATAGACAATGCTACGGATAACGGGATTATTGGCAGCGGTTCAGGTAGTTTTCCTTATGTATCACAGATACGCTATTGTTATGAAGCAAGTAAGCCAAGTGGTCAACGTATTACTGAGTTCAGTATTTATCACCAAGATATTGGTTGGGAACCTATCCTTGACGAGCAGGTATATTTTGGGACATCAACCGCTTATACCATTAAAGGTAAAGAAGGTTATGCACCTTTACTCAATAAAGAACGTGAGTGTGTAACAACAACCTTTTCAATGGCCGATTGTTTTATCGATTATTTATCACATTACCCTAATTTGGCGAAACCAACAGCGTGTTTGAACCAGTATCACAAAAATAAACGAGTGCTTGTTTAATTGGCATGAGCTTTGCTTTTAATTCAAATGAGATGATTAAATTTGAATTAATTAATAGGTTTTTGTATGGATGGTGATTTATCCGATAAACTTTTGGTCGTAGCGTGGTTTTCTGCTTGGGCCGTTATTGCTTACTTTGTCCAATTCTCTGGATAATAATGAGGCCCTCTAATTTATAGGGGGCCTTATTACATTAGGTTAATAGAACTAATGTAGCTGGGATTTATCACAGTTAACAATTTAGAAACATATGAAATAATATATTCATCTCTAACCGCTTTATTTTCTTATTTAGTGACTGAGTATTCAAACTAATTGTACATTATGATTTTATATGCAGTTATTTTGATTGCATTTATATGTAACTTTTACATTAGAAAAACTAATGTTGGTTTAGAGAAAAAGTCATTTTTTGAGCAGTGAAATTAGTCTTAAAATCAACTCATCTAATCGAAAATAACTTTTAAGTGAGGCAATCATGGCACAAGCAGCAATGAACGTTAATACCATCGCTACTTCTTCTTTGGATAAGAAGGCCTACTCAGTAAATATCAAAGGATTGATTGCTCATTTTGTGGATGTTTTATTTGGTAAAGGCCAAACAACATCGACACATTACACCACAGATTTATCGGAACACTTACAAAAAGATCTTGGTCTATATAGATAAGTATTTCATTAATAAATAAAAGCCAGCATGAATGCTGGCTTTTTTAGTTTTGGTGTATATTACTTTTTAGTAAATACAAACTCTATTTTTTCCTGAGCGCTTAGCTTGGTATAATGCTTTGTCTGCTCGTAGGAAGGTTGTATTTATATCTTCATTACGCTGGCATACCGTCATACCTATGCTTACAGTAACAAGCCTATCATGCAAGGTTTCGTTCCAATCAAACTCAGAAATAGCTAAGCGGCAGCGATCTGCAATTTCTTTGCCGTATTGTCGATTATTTGAAGTAACAATGATGATAAACTCTTCACCACCGTATCGTAAGGCATAATTATTAGAGCCTGATGATTCTTCAATTATTTGTGCAACCAACTTAAGTACAACGTCACCAGTAAGGTGAGAGTATTCATCATTGATAGATTTAAAATTATCGATATCAACGACAAGAAGTTGATAGGTTGCTAGTTTCGGCTTAATCTCGTTAGCAAAAGTTGATTTATACCAGCGATGATTAAATAGTTTGGTTAAACTGTCGTGGAATACATCTTTTTGCAATTTAGCTACCGTATCTTTTTGTTCATCTGATACTTTTTTGAGTTTGATGTTTTCAGATTCAGATATATTTAAACGCAATTGTAGCTCTAAGCGAGTTAAGCGGCGTAAAGCATGCCCGCCAAGTTCATTGATAGGGAAGTATTTAACTATATCAACAGTAAGTTGATGTGCTTCTTTTTCGCATTCAAGTGCTGCTGAAAAGTTATGACAGCTTGCAAGCGCATCACTTTTTACATCTAATAATTGGCGGATATAATAACCTTGCGAATATTTTTTTGTTCGCTTTAATTGATTAGTTATTAAAACATCTGCTAACTCTCCGCGTTGCAATTGAATAAGGCAATAGGATGCCTCAATAGAAAAGAGTTTGTTTAACCATGGAAACGAATCTAGGTTTATATTTTCTTTACGAAATACAATTAATGCATCTAATGCCGTTTGAGGTTTATTTTGCAATCGAAGTAATTTAGCTGAATACAATTGTACCTGCATCACTAGTTGGAGATCGTCAGATACATATTTAATAACATGGCACTCATTTAATAACTGCCTTGCCTTTGATAACCTATTAAGATCTAATAAACAAGCCACAATATATAGCCGATAACGTAATGAAAGGTTATTACTTTGTATGCTTTTACTTAATGATTCTATTTTTTGATAGTAACGTAACGCTTTTAAATGGTCGCCATATATAGAGCATAAATTACCTATCCCTAAAATTGATTGAATATAAAACTCATTATCTCCAAAATCAACAGCAAGTTTAGAAAGAGAATATAAGCTATCTAGAGCAGATTGGTATTCTCCAATATCAGTATATCTATAACTGAGAGAAGAGTAGATCTGTAAAATTAGATCAATATTATTAGGTAGAGATAAAAGTAATAAAGCCCGCTGTAAATGCTGTATGCTTTTTTGTGTTTGATTGAATTCAACTTCAAATTCAGAGCACATAAGTAGAGCATATGCTTTTTCAGTATCAGACTCCGCAAATTCATCAACAACATAGTGCCAGAGCATTAATGACTGCTGAGAGCTAAGTGCCATTAAGTCTATTCCTTTGGATGAAATGCGAGTTAACAGATTATCCACTATACGATCTCCATTTGCATTTGGGATAATGTTGCGTGATGATTTAATTCATGCAAACTAAAATGTGTAACTGATGGTATTGAAACATTTAGTGAGTAACGAGACCAAGGGTAAGTTGACAGCAGCGTTGATATTGAATGCGCGATATCTTGAGACTTACTTTTATTTTCGTTGATAAGAATAGCAATCTCAGTATTATTTAAACGAGTAATACTATCGCCGTGTTTACAATAATGATGACCTAACAACATAAGGTTATTTATTTTATCTTCTGAAGGGTCAGTTATCGTAATTAAATGATATTCATCAGATAATACATTTGTGAATATTGATTTAAGGTGCGCATGCCATTTCTCTCGTGGCAATAAATAGGTAAGCGATGACATTGAGTTGAATTTTAACTGCATTTCGATGCGCTGAATTAAATTTTTTGCTCGAATATTCAACCGTTCTTTTGAAGTGCTGGTTTTATCACGGCCTAAAGAACTTGACTGCTCTTGTATTAATGCAATTTCATATTGACGATAGCGTTTATAAGAATATAGAGCGAGCTCAAAATTTTGAGTCAGTTCAGCTATCCTAGATTGTTCAAGGCAAATTTGAGAACGCAGTTCCCCTTTGTCAAATTTCTGAGCGATGACTTCCGCGTCAGTTAATAACTGATAAGCTAAGGTGAAATGAGATTGAGCTGAAGCGATTCGAGCTAGACTAATGGCAGAATGCGCTTTCATCCATGTAAGATCATGCTGAATCGCAAGTTGATTGGCTAAGCTACAACAATTTTGCGCCGAATCAAGATCGTCTAAACCGAGAAAAGCAAGGCCTCGAAAGTCATAGATTTCAGCCTTCCAAGTCAAATTAGAGCTGTCTTTTAGCAACTTCTCTGCTTTGAACAAAATCGGCAGCATTGCTTGGTAATCGCATAGTAAGTAATTATCCCAAGCTTGTAGAATATAAGCTTTAGCTTCTAAATGAGGCATACGATAATAATTGGCTCGCTCTGCAGCAATATTATGGGTTGAATTTGCTTGTTCAAGACAGTTTGTCATGCGCCAGGTATTGCCAAGGCCTATTAATGCTTCGATCTCAATCTCATGATTTCCAATAAGAGACGATTGCTCTAATGCTTTTATCCAGTATTGTTGTGCAGAGAAAAGTTTTGCTTGTCCCCAGGAATGTAAGGCTAAAGTATGCAAAATCAGTGGGAGTAAATTATCATTTTCAAGTTCTTGCTGAAGCTGTAATACTTCTTTTGCCACCTTAAAGCCAGCGTGATAATCCATTAAATGCCAATGAGCGATAGAAATAATTAATTTGGAGTATGCTGCACCGTATTTGAAATGAATTTTTTCTGAGAGTTCGAATTGGTACTTGGCTTCTTTCAGTTTATTTGAGGGATCGTCTCCGACGATCAATTCTAGTGCTTTTAGGTTAGAAATGATCTTATGATTAGAGTATTTCACCGCTATCCCTTCCTTGTAAATTACCTGCCTTATTAGTTCAATATATCCACTAATCTATTGAAGTCACCAACTATTTTTCGGATATGTGATCCAGCTAAAAAGGAAAGAAAGTGTTTCTTCTTATTCATTTTCAGCAAGGTTTAACAATGCCATTGCGCAACTAACACTGGTAGCAAGAACATCAATTACACCAGTTCTTAACGCACCCATAATAGAGAGTGCCTTACGGCTTTCACTGGCCATGGCGATGACATTTGAGATTTGACTGAGATCTTTCATTTCAAGCCCGATTACACGGCCACGCATTAATGTATCTGCGTTTGTGCCATCTAACTTAAAGAAATCAAAACCACCAATGTCACCGACAATACCATCATTTAATCTTGCTTCTACAAACTCCTTAGGAGTGAAAAACCCTAGCTTAACCATATGACTATTTTCATCCATGTCACCAATACCCACTAAAGCAAACTCGGCTTTACGTGCTTGGTTTAAGGTTTCTTTGATGGTGGTATGCTCCATAAAGGCTGAGCGAAGATTTGGGTCATTAACATAAGCAGGCGCATAAAGAGTTTCACTGCTGCCTCCGTATTTTTTCGCTAAACGACGGCAAATATGGTCAGCATTAATAATGTCACCGCTGCGATGAGTCCCACCAATAGCAGAGACGAATCGAGCATTACGATGAGAGACAATACCAGCGTGAGCAGCAACTGCAGCGACATTTTGTCCTTGGCCAACAGCGACCGCCATATCATCTTGTAAGTTATTGTTTAAATATGAACTGACTAAAGCAGCCACCTGTTTACGTTGTTCATTTGTATTTGGTTGATCTAATGAAATAAGGGCGCGTTTTAGATTGAATTTCTCAACCAATTTTTGTTCTAGTTGCGCACTATAGACTGGGTGAAATTTTACGGTAATTTCGACAATGCCTTCTTCTCGTGCTTTTCTTAGCATCCGGCCTACTTTTGCGCGAGATAAACCAAATTTTTTCGATATCTCTTCCTGAGTTGCTCCTTCTTGGTAATAAAGAATCGCAATTTCAGTCAGCATATCTGTGTTTTCAGTTTGATCTTGTGAAGGCAATAAGGTCATGCAAATGGTCCTAACTTAATAATTCAGCAAGAGTGATTGGTTTAGATATCAACCCAAGCTTTTGTGCTGGCGTAGTGCCAAGTTTATCCTGATGACAGAGATTATGCCACGCTCTGAAAATATCGAGTAGTGGAAGAAGGCTGGCAGGGCGTAATTTGCGTCTTGGTTCATTCACGAGCGTAGTAAACTGGCTATAAAATCGAGCTTGATACTCAGCGGCAGCAGCAGTTGATGCACGTTTTAGCCAGTAGACTTCATTATTCTCTGCTCCGTTTAAGTGACAAATACCTTTGTGTAAACCATTTAATTCAGTAAAAGCCCAGCGGTCTCTCCACCAACCAACAAGGTGAATATCAATTTTTTCCCCGCTCTGTTCTAGTGGGAATTGAGCATCTTGGGCTACGTATATTAAATCAATGCTATTTTCTGTAATTCGTTGTAAAAACACTGACATTGTAGCCGAACGTAACATTGGTTCTTGAGGCATATATATTTCAATAGATTCACAATGAGAAAAGGCTTGTTGGATCTCTAAAAAATGTGCATAGGAGGTATACGGAGGTCTAATTAATGCCCCTTTAGATGGATAATTTAGCGACACGTAGTTTCCTAGAGGGTCTTCCACATTTGCTCTTGCAAATATTTCTTGATACTTGGCATCAACACGCTTAAAAATAGATTGCTCTACCACTGAGCTTTGAGAGTTCGCTTCTCCAATAAAAGCGGTTGGTAAAAATTGTGCATTATCCTGAAAAGGGTCATGGTCAGATTGTGTTCCAGGTGAATCACATTCTGAGTAATTAATATGTTGTGCAATGACATAACCCGAATTCATTTCAGCACTGGCATACCAAAATACGCCATTGTTACTTATTGGTTGTAATGAGGTCGAATTCGAAGCGAGTTGAATTTCGGTTCTGTCGTGCTGTAATCGAGCATCAAACAGAGACATATGACGACGGCATCGATTCGCTATTTGATTAATATGATCGTAAAAGGTTTTAGGATTTATATCCAGTCGACGGCAAATTTCACGCACGGAATATCCAGTAAATAAAAATCCTAAAATCTTTTGCTGAATAGGGCTTTTTTGGTTTTCTCCTGACCATTTATCCACAAAAGTAGATGCACAGGTTTTACAACGGTAGCGTTGACGATCACCACTGTAACCAAAGGCATGATAAAACTCTCGATGCGTTAGTACATCAAGACCAAAATGGTCACAGCTTGAATTATTACAAGAAGGTAGAGAGTGAGATTGAACGGCATGCTGACGAGCCAGTTCATTCAATACTTCATTATTATTGATTAAGGGAGGAAAAGCGCCACATTTCCGACAAACTAATGCCGGTCGCTTAGGGTTAGTGCGTTGAACTAAATAATATTGTTCATCGCTATCACCAAAATTGTCACACGCCAATGTTTTACAAAAATTGAGTTGTAACCCTTTAGCAGCCAACGGCAGTTTTTCGGTCGGCACTAATCACCCCTTATAGATAGAGAGCGCCAGAGTTTATCTGGCGCAGCATAATTACAGTTTGATTGCTGTTTCTAGCGCAACTGTCATCATGTCATTAAATGATTTTTGACGGTCTTCAGAACTTAGTTTCTCACCACGCTTGATATGGTCAGAAACTGTTAGGATAGTCAATGCTTTAGCGCCTAAGTCAGCGGCTACACCATAAATGCCAGCCGCTTCCATATCAACACCTAAAATGCCTAATTTTTCCATTTTGTCGAATAGATCAGCTTCTGGTGAGTAGAAAAGATCAGCAGAGAAAACATTACCCACTTTAACTGGAACATTTAATTCACGAGCTTGGCCTACCGCTGTTTCTAAAAGACCAAAGTCAGCGATTGCTGCGAAATCGTGATTGTTAAAACGGATACGGTTTACTTTAGAATCAGTTGATGCACCCATACCTATAACAACGTCCATTAACTTAACGTCATCATGAACTGCGCCACAGCTACCAACACGGATTATGTTTTTCACACCAAATTCTGCGATAAGTTCATGAACATAGATACAGCATGATGGGATACCCATACCGTGACCCATTACCGATACTTTTTTACCTTTGTATGTACCTGTGTAACCAAACATATTACGTACATCACATACTTGCTTTACGTCTTCTAAGAAGTTTTCAGCAATGAATTTTGCGCGAAGTGGGTCACCAGGCATAAGAACAGTTTCTGCGAAATCACCAGCTTGAGCATTAATGTGTGGGGTTGCCATAATAAGGTCTCCGGTTTGAAATGTTAAAAATTAAATCGGTGTAACTAAATTGGTTGAATTATCTTTCTCGATATGTGGCTATTTTATGCCTATATTTTAAGGTGGCATGAGATTGTGCTCACATTTTCTCATGGAATCTTGATTAATTTCGCTATTGATAACTAAATTTGTTGAAACTGAAGAGGCAATCGCAACCTTCTGTTCGTCTTAGCTTTAATACATAGATTAAGTTTTTTTATTTCAGCGCCTCAATTAGATTGAACTTGATGGTGGGTAGGAGGATGATCCAGAAAGCGCATTTTTTGTATCGTAATAATGTTAGTGAGTAAATTAGATGAAAGCAGAGAATAAACAATATGCAGTGATTGGTTTGGGTCGTTTTGGATTAACAGTGTGTGAAGAATTACATCAATATGGCTCTCAAGTATTAGCTATAGATATCAATGAAGAGCAAGTAAAAAAAGCAACTGATTTTGTGTCTACGGCCGTTGTAGCCAATTGTGCTAATGAAGAAACCATTGCAGAATTAAAGCTTGATGAATATGACATGGTAATGGTTGCGATTGGTTCTGATATTAACGCAAGTATTTTAACCACATTGGTACTCAAAGAAGCCGGGGTTAAAACGGTTTGGGTAAAAGCGAATGATAAATTTCATGCAAAGATACTCACTAAAATTGGTGCCGACCATATTATTCTTCCTGAGCGTGATATGGGAATACGAATAGCAAGAAGAATGCTAGATCGCCGTGTGTTCGAATTCAATCAATTAGGCAGTGGGCTAGCAATTACTGAAATTGTCATTGGAGGCAAAAATATGGGTAAGACATTAGATCAGCTTAATTTTTGTCAAATGTCAGATGTGAAGATTTTAGCAATCAAGCGTGGCCCTGAGGTTGAAAGTGCTCCAGAACATAACAAAATGTTAGAGATCGGTGATATTTTAATTATCGTCGGTCCTGAAGATAAATTAGTGAAAAAATTAATAAATTTATGAGTTATATACCTAAGCGAGGCTTATTTCCGATAAAGAATAATCCAAAAGCGAAAGAGTGGTCTGAACCGAGGATTATAGTTTTTTCGTTTTTGGCTATTCTATTACCATCGGCTATATTGCTGACATTACCTGTATTTTCTGTTTCAGGTTTAAGTTTCGTTGATGCATTATTTACAGCGACATCGGCGATAAGTGTAACTGGGTTAGGGGTGGTTGATACTGGTACGCACTTTACGACTAGTGGTAAGGTTTTACTAATGTTTTTGATGCAGATTGGCGGTCTGGGGCAAATGACACTTTCAGCCGTTCTATTGTATGTATTTGGTTTGCGTTTGAGCTTACGTCAACAAGCATTAGCTAAAGAAGCATTAGGCCAAGAGAAAAAAGTAAACTTAAGTAAGTTGATAAAAAGTATTATTTGTTTTGCATTAATTGCTGAGCTTATAGGTATGATAATTCTTTCTTTCCGCTGGGTACCTGATTTTGGTTTAGCGAAAGGCTTGTTTTATGCAGCATTTCACTCTATATCAGCATTTAATAACGCAGGATTTTCTTTATTCTCAGATAGTTTAATAGGGTATGTTGGTGATCCCCTTGTTATATTTACGCTGTCGTTTTTGTTTATTGGAGGGGGACTTGGCTTTACCGTTATTGTTGATTTAGTTAAAAATAGCTCAAGAGGGTTTAGTCGTTTTCAACTGCACACAAAAATAATGATTATTGTAACACCAGCCTTATTATTGATTGGTACTCTATTTTTCTACGTGCTCGAATATAATAATCCGAGCACATTAGCATCATTATCTGCAGGCGATAAATGGTTAGCGGCTTTTTTTCAATCGGCTAGCGCACGTACTGCTGGTTTTAACAGTGTAGATTTAACACATTTTACCCAACCTGCGTTGTTAATCATGATTATACTCATGCTTATTGGTGCAGGGTCAACATCTACCGGTGGCGGCTTAAAAGTATCGACGATTACCGTTGCGGCTGCTGCTACATGGACATTTTTACGCCAGAAAAAACACGTTGTTATGTTTAAAAGAACCGTTGGCTGGCCAATCGTGACGAAATCGTTGGCTATTATTGTGGTTAGTGGGTCGATATTGTCTATTGCGATGTTTACCTTAATGCTTACTGAGCAGGCTGGTTTTGACAAAGTCATGTTTGAAGTGATTTCTGCTTTTGCTACAGTTGGCTTAACAGCTGGTTTGACGGCGGAACTGTCAGAAATAGGCAAATTTATTATGGTTACCGTGATGATCATTGGCCGGATTGGACCATTAACTTTAGCCTATATGTTAGCCAGACCAAAAAAATCGTGCGTAAAATACCCTGAAGATACGGTACTAACTGGTTAAGTTAAGAAAAACAGTATTAGAAGAGGGCATCTATGAAAATGAATGCCCTCTTTCATTTAAAAAAGATAGCTTATGATGTCATCAGCCCAAAGGAAGTAGAACAATACTAACATCACTACAAAAATAGCCCATGCAATAGTGGTATTTTTCATTCTTGGACTTTTTCCTGTTAAGTTAGCAACGCCAGTGATCATTGGGGAAATTAAATTTATCCCTTTTACTCGATAAAATACTATTGTCGCAATATGTAAACCAATCAGCCCAAGAAGTATTTCGAATACTTGGTGATGTATTGAGGTTAATAGCCTACTGGTTTCATAACTGACTAACGAAGCTAACGGTCCTTCCGATATAATATCATCAATACTGAATAAGCCTGTTGTTAACTGAAGAGCTAATAAACAGATAAGGCATAATACCATGTAACCACCAGCAGGATTGTGTCCAACTGATTGTGAAAAATTGCCTGATTTCATATCAGCAAGGTAATTGATGGTTTTTTTTGGTGAAGTAACAAAGTGAGAGAATTTTGCCGTGTCACTACCAATAATACCCCATAAAATCCTTGTGCAAAGTAATGACATTAATAGGTATGCAAAAGTAAAATGCCATTCCATTAATCCTTCTTCGGCAGTATACCAAAGTGAACCAATCAAAATAACTTGGCTCCAATGATAAACGCGGACAAAATTATCCCAAACTTTCATGTATACCCCTCAATAACTCAGTGATAATTATTTTGCTTTGTAATCAGAATGACAAGCTTTACAGTTTTTGACTACTTTACCAAAGGCTTTACGGATAGCTGTTTTGTCCCCTTTATCGGCAATACTTGCTAAAGAGGCGGTGTCTTTTTGGAACTGAGTTAAACGAGCTTTAAAATCAGGAAAGTTGGCCCACACTTTAGGCAGTGCGTTGGTTTTACCTTTATCAGACCCTTCGACATCAAAAGCATCAAGTGGCATTAGAGAAAGTTCAGACAGTTGATTTGCACGTTTAGCAAAAATAGCATCGCTCCAATCTGTTTTACCTTTGAGCATTTCTCCCATTTCACTCACGTTACCAGCAATCATGGTAAAGGCGGCTTGGCGGTATTTAATCGCTTTATCTGCTTCGTTAAAAGTGTGAGCTAAA
The DNA here is from genome assembly GCA_024206155.1 of Aliivibrio sp. Classification (GTDB taxonomy): domain Bacteria; phylum Pseudomonadota; class Gammaproteobacteria; order Enterobacterales; family Vibrionaceae; genus Aliivibrio. The sequence goes on along the minus strand of JAAGZR010000455.1, from coordinate 8,532 downwards.
ACAGATGTTGAAGCGAAAATAGTTGAAGCGATAACCAGTGTTTTCAGTGTTTTCATAATTGAAACTTCCTTGATTTATAATTATTTCAAACACTATTATATGAAAGGATGAACAAAAGAAGTAGTTTTCTATCACAATGTTTATAAATTCGTCCCACTTTTATTGGGAAACGAATCAAATCGTTAAGATTATTTGATAGCTGCAACAAAAAACAAAATGCGTATAATAGACGTGTTATTTTTTAAGTAGGCTTGTTAGTTTTTATGCGCATTTTAAATATTACAACGCATCCGGATTTAGAACATTTAGATAGTCACAAAATTCTTCAACGCAACGCGACTCGTGCGATCGTATTGAAAGGAGAAGATATTCTTCTTTTATATACTGAGCGCTATCATGATTACTCGTTACCTGGTGGTGGTATTGATGACGGCGAAGATGTCATTGCGGGTTTGGTTCGAGAAATAGAAGAAGAAACGGGAGCCAAAAATATTTCAAATATTGAACCATTTGGTATTTATGAAGAGTTTCGCCCCTGGTATAAGCATGAATGTAATGTTTTACACATGATTTCATATTGTTATACCTGCGATGCAGATAAAGATCTTGGTGAGACGAACTATGAAAGCTATGAAATCCGAAATGGCATGAAACCCGTTTGGATTAATATCCATGAGGCTATTGCCCATAATGAAGATATTATTATGAACAGTGATAAGAAAGGGATGAGCATTGAGCGTGAAACTTTCTTACTGCATTTAATTGCCAAAGAGCGTTTACATGTTTAATAAAGAACAGATATTAAAACTAACTCAAATGAAAATGCCTTTTGGTAAGTATGCGGGCCGTGTGCTTATTGATTTACCTGAAGAATATCTTTTGTGGTTTGAGCGTAAAGATGGTTTTCCTAACGGAGAGTTAGGCGAGCTAATGGCATTGTGTTTAGCGATGAAAATAGAAGGGCTAGATGAGGTCATTCGACCATTAAAAGACCAATAATCGTGGCATTAATGAAAACAAAGCATGAGGGTTAAATTCATGCTTTGTTTATTTTTTATTTAAATTGAGATTCGCCAGTTTTAGCGCGTTGAAAATCTTCTTGTAATTCATTTGATGTTTCGTTTTGTAAATAGTTTAGCGCAGCGCAAAAACTACTTGTCTCATAATATACTTCACGTGAACGATCAATATGACGCTCTGCAGTACGTCTTACCTGAGGGCTATTTTGAGAGTTACTGTATTGTACTTGTTTATCAAATACTTCTTTAACGTATCTTTGCTGGCAAATATCTTCATTTTCAGGGGTTGCTACAATATTAGCAACAGAACTAAATGAAATAAATGTAAGTAATAAGGCGTAGAATTGGCGCTTTATCATACTGGCATAAACCTTACTTTAATAATGTTTATCGATTCTACTTTTACAGTATGTGGAGTGCAATACTGGAAAGGAAATAAATTACTCTTTATTAGGGTGACGTATCGTGAATATTGTTAGCCAATAAAGCTGCAAATATAACGGTAGTATCTAATGCTATTATTCACTCCTTATGTTGTATTTAAGATCTCCATCACTGTAACTCCGTGGGTTGCCTTTTACTATAAAAAAATACTACGGAGAATACGATGATTAATAAAACAAAAATAGCACCACAGGGCCCAGAATTTTCTGAACTTGTTCAGGGTTACTGGCGACTTGGTGATTGGGGTATGACGCCACAACAGCGATTAACGTTTTTAAAGCAACACATTGATTTGGGTATTACAACTGTTGATCATGCCGATATCTATGGCGGTTACCAATGTGAGCATTTGTTTGGAGAAGCTCTAGCCTTAGACCCTTCTGTACGTGATCAAATAGAGATTATCACTAAGTGCGATATTAACTTATGCACTTCAGATTATCCAAATAGAAAAATTAATCATTACGATACCTCAAAAGAGCATATTGTTAATTCAGTGAATAATTCACTTTCTCGCCTTAATATTTCCGACATTGATGTACTCTTGATACACCGCTTAGATGTATTAATGGATGCAGATGAAGTAGCTGATACGTTTAATCAACTCCAGAAAGAGGGTAAGGTTAAACATTTTGGTGTGTCTAACTTCACGCCAAGCCATTTTGATTTATTGCAATCACGCCTTGGTAAACCATTAGTGACGAATCAGGTTGAGATTAACCCACTTAATTTTGAAGTGGCGCATGATGGTACGCTTGACCAATTACAAATGAATCGTATTAAGCCTATGGCATGGTCGTGTTTGGCGGGAGGAGAGATCTTCTCTGGTCAGTCAGAGCAAGCGATTCGTGTCCGAAATGTACTTGAAGAGCTAAAAGAAGAAGTTGGCGCGAAAAGTATTGACCAAGTAATTTATGCTTGGGTACGTAAGTTACCATCAAAGCCGCTACCTATTATTGGCTCTGGTAAAATTGAACGTGTACAAGCGGTTGTTGATGCAATGGATATTAACCTAACTCGTGAGCAATGGTATCGCGTATGGGTTGAGTCAAAAGGCCACGGTGTGCCATAGAAAGAGTATACAGAACCAATTGAATATAAAAATGGGATGCTAATTAGCATCCCATTTTTACTAACGTCTTTACTTAAAATAGTATCGTAATTATTTAACTAGCCATTCGATCGCTTCACCAGCACGAATCGGCACAACAAAGTCATCACCAAATGTCATTTTTTCAGGAGCGATCCACGCTTCTTTTACAAGAGTAATCGAGTCAGTGTTGCGAGGAAGGTTGTAAAAATCAGGACCGTTGAAGCTTGCGAATGCCTCAAGGTTTTCTAATTTCCCTTCGTTCTCAAATACTTCAGCATACAATTCAATCGACGCGTGAGCGGTATAAGAACCAGCACAGCCACACGCCGCTTCTTTTTTGTCTTTCGCATGTGGCGCTGAGTCAGTACCAATAAAGAATTTAGGGTTACCGCTTGTTGCTGCTTCAACTAAAGCTTGCTGGTGCGTATTACGCTTCAAAATTGGCAAGCAATAGAAGTGAGGCTTAATACCACCCACTAACATATGATTGCGATTGAACAATAAATGGTGAGCTGTAATCGTTGCCGCTACGTTAGGCCCTGCATTTTTAACAAAGTCAGCTGCATCTTTTGTTGTGATGTGCTCAAGAACAATTTTTAGCTCAGGGAAATCATTAACAATAGGAGCAAGCACAGTATCAAGGAAGGTTTTTTCACGATCAAAGATATCAACATCGTGTGTTGTTACTTCCCCATGAATAAGTAAAAGCATGCCTTCTTCTTGCATGGTTTTTAATACAGGATAAACCTTGTTAACGTCACTTACGCCAGAATCTGAATTGGTTGTTGCGCCAGCTGGATAAAGTTTAGCGGCAACAATATGGCCTGTTGCTTTCGCTTTGCGGATCTCATCTGACGTTGTCTTTTCTGTTAAGTATAAAGACATAATGGGAGCAAAGGTATCAGATGGGTTTGCTGCTTGAATGCGGTCACGGTAGCTAAGCGCTTGGTCAGTGGTTGTTACTGGTGGAACTAGGTTTGGCATAATTAATGCGCGGCCATTATAACGGCCAGAATCACGAACAGTGTCAGTTAGTACATCACCATCACGTAAGTGTAAATGCCAATCATCAGGACGAGTAATTGTTAAAGTTGTCATTTGCTGCTCCCACCAGAAAAAGAAATAAGAGCCTAAGAATTATCGAGTTAATCGTTTGCTTAGGCGAAAGGATTCTAAAGCAAAATGAATAAAACAAATAGGACAAAGTAGAAATTAGTAACAAATTTGACTTAAAAGGTAAAAGAAATGAGAATGTGCTCGGTATTTATACAGAAAAAAGAGACCGATACGTTATGAAAAAGAATAGAAAAGAAGCGATACCAGCTTCTGAATATGATCATGGCAGAGGCACGATTAGAGATAATACTTTAAAAGCCGTTGTTACAAGTCAATTATTTACAACAAGGGTAATGAAACCGAAAAAAGGGAAGGGCAGCTTTGCTCGTAAAGACAAATATAAAGGGTTTAAAGAGCCCTATTCAAAAGCAGCGTAACTTTTTGAATAGGGCTTTTGTGATCTAGGTAGTGTTTTTATTGTTATTTGAACAAATATCCACCATTTAACTTATTGAAATGAAAAAAGAACTTTACCTCAGCGCTCAGTGTGGCATTATCTATCTCGTTCCAACGATGTGCGTACATCGTATAATGGCTATTACCTCAGCCTTCCAAGCTGATGATGCGGGTTCGATTCCCGCTGTACGCTCCAATCTCTTTTTATCCTCCTCAAGAGATTGTTTCTGGTTTTAAATTCCAACTTATTGAAAATATACGCTTAATGGCGTGTTTTGTCGTATTTGGCATTTTACAATAGCGGTATGCAACCTTCTTCTTGGTTGATAATTGACCGCATTACTTGTAAAAACCATAAATTTTTCAAATATTTAACTCTAGGTCACTTAATTGTTACTTTTTTCAATCTATACTGATGAGAACTATAACAAAATAAGAGGTCGCCTTATGTCAACTTTACCTCTCTCGCATAAGCAAGTATATCGCCCTGCAAACCTTGATGAAAATACTTGTAAATCAACAAAATATATTACACCCATTGATGAAATTGTAGGGCAAGACAGAGCGCAACAATCTGTTGAGTTTGCAATGTCTATTCCTGACCGTGGTTATAATATTTACGCTGTCGGTCAAAATGGCCTTGGTAAACGCACCATGGTATTACGCTATCTTAAGCGTCATAACCCCGCAGGTAATGGCGTATATGATTGGTGTTATGTTACTAATTTTGATGATACTCGAAGCCCTAAAGTACTAAAATTACCTATTGGAACTGGGTTAAGCTTTAAAAAAGAAATTGAAAAGATAACCTTAAAATTAGTAAAAGCGATCCCATTAGCTTTTGATAATGAGCTTTATTACACAAGAACCGGAACATTAAAAAATCAATTAGTTGATAAACAAGAATCTTTGCTTGGTACATTAACCAAAGAAGCAAAAAGCAAAGGGATTAGTCTTGCGGTGACTACACAGGGAGACTATCAATTTATCGCAATGAACGGCGAGGATCTTCATACAGAAGAAACGTTTGATGCGTTGGATAGGCAAGAGCAGCGTCAGCTTGAGTCTATTATTGATGAGTTAGAAATTAAATTACGGAGCCTTGTTCGTCAATTGACTGAGTGGGAAGACAAATATTCCGATAAGATTGAAAAGCTCAATGAAGATGTTGTTTCTCATGTATTAACGGTTAATTTTGAAACAATTAAAAGTAAATACAACGATTCAAAAATTATTGCTCAACATCTTAAAGAGATGGAAAAAGACATATTAGAAAATTTTGATGTGTTCCTTCAAGAAGGTAAAGAAGACGCTGAGTTAGCGTATGCATCGCTAGAGAAAAAATTGCCAAGAAGATATCAGATTAACTTACTTGTTAGCCAAAAAGATGAACAGTTTCCACTCATCGTAGAAGAGAGCCCGAGCTATCATAATTTGTTTGGCTATATCGAAAATGCAACATTTAAAGGAACGGTCTTTACAGATTATTCTTTAATTCGCGCAGGGAGTCTCCATAAAGCAAATGGCGGTGTATTGCTTATGGATGCAGTGAAAGTGCTTGAGAGACCTTATGTTTGGGATGGATTAAAACGAGCGTTACGTTCTCAAAACTTAAATCTGAGTTCACTTGAAAAAGAAGTGACACTTTCAGGTACGGTTTCTTTAGAACCAGAGCCTATTCCGCTCAATGTCAAAATAATTTTATTTGGTGATTATCAAACTTACCAGTTACTTCAGCATTATGATTCTGAATTTAGTGAATTGTTTAAAGTGACTGCGGACTTTGAAGACGACATGTCAAGAACTGAGGCTTCGGAGTTTCACTATGCTCAGTTTATTTCAAGTATTGTTCATGATGGAAAAATGCTGCAATGTGATAAAAAGGCAATAGAGCGAATTATAGAATACAGTTCTCGTCAAGCAGGGGATCAGAATCGACTGTCTCTACATTCTGCTGATATTTCTAATTTATTAAAAGAAACTAATTATATAGCGAAGTCAGCCAATTCCAATATGATCCGTTTAAAGCATGTACAACAAGCATTAGACAATAAAGAACATCGAGTGAATCGAGTTCAAGATGGAGTAATGCAAAGTTTTATTAATGGTACAACTTTGATGGAAACGGATGGAGGAGTTGTTGGGCAGGTCAATGCATTATCTGTATTATCGACTTCAAATCATCAGTTTGGTATGCCAAATAGAATCACTGCAACAACTTCTTATGGGAAGGGTGAAGTTCTTGATATTGAAAGGAAAGTTGAACTTGGTGGAAGTATTCACTCTAAAGGTGTTTTCATTCTAACTGCTTATTTAACTTCATTATTTGGCAATGAAAAAAGAATCCCATTAAAAACCTGCCTTGCATTTGAGCAATCTTATGGTGGTGTAGATGGTGACAGCGCATCAATGGCTGAGTTTTGTTCTATTATTTCCGCTTTTTCTGAAAAACCAATTCGTCAAGATATTGCAATTACAGGCTCTATGAATCAGTTTGGTGAAGCACAGCCAATTGGTGGAGTGAATGAAAAAATTGAGGGTTTTTATCAAGTCTGCAAAATCAAAGGATTACATCCTAATCAAGGTGTGATTATTCCTCAATCTAATATTCAAAACTTAATGTTAAACAGTGAAGTGACTCAAGCGATAGAAAAAGGAACTTTTACAATTTGGGCAGTGAAGCACGTAAGTGAATCGATTGAATTACTGATGGGCTCTCCTGCTGAATTAGAAAGCGGTGAGGGGATATATAACGTAATACGCTCTAAGCTAACTTCTTAAATAAAATAAAGGGAAAAAGGCATAGATCATTTTTATGCCTTTTTTTATATTGTTATAAGTGAATTGAATTAGTAATTAAAACGGTGATATAATCAATAACAGATAACAATTTAATAAAAAGCGATTTCTTCAAGTCTTTTTATGTAGTGTGATTTGTTTATTTCAATGTCTTCAGAGGCTTTACTATGTACCATCCCTTATCTCCCCGATTGGATTACAGTACCTTTCTTATCGTACGTGGAAAGAAAACATATATCGAAGAAAATTTGCTATTAAGAGTTAAGCTAGTAGATATAGCGGGGACTGAATATTGGATCCCTATTGGGATAAATTGGAATGATGGGCAATCAACTAAACGTCGTCGCATGGAATTTGCACAAGTTAGATTCGCTCGTAAAGGGCAACCTTATTATAGTAAAGCTTATTACGCTGATTTTGATAATGAAGAAGATGAAGTAGATGCTCGTTCAGAGGCGATTATTGAAGCGGCGTGGTCAATTGCTGAACTTGTTGAGCAAGATGAATATGAAACCGCAGACGCGGCTCGTAAGACAAAAACGTTTACTGCAAAATCTGCTTTTAAAGGTCTACATCCAAATATTCAATTAAAATTGTCAATGGTTAATGGTACGCCTTACGTCATTAGCCATTTTGAACGACATGAAAGCAAATCATGCTATCGCTCACATAATTTTTCTCGTAGTTTATATAACGTTAATTTTGATGATCTTGGTGCATTCCTTGCTGAATTAAATGCGATAGGTGGAGTATTAGATACTTACTTAAAAACGAAAGACGCAGACATTAAAACCTTTAAACCAAGTAAAACATTAACAACAACACCATTATCTAAATTCGAAATGCGTGAAATTTGCGATCAGTTAATTCAAAAAGCAATGGATGGTTGTCAAGCTGAATTTAAAGATACCTGGTTTGAATTTAAAAGAAAACCAAAGCAAATACTCATGATTGAAGCGGAAGATAAGTCCAATTTTGTGGTAAAGAAAGAATTTGTGAAAACTGGGTCTACCATTCATTTGCACAAATTTATGGCTTGTACTCATCCTACACATGTATTAAGAAAAGTTGCCTTAATGAAGGCTAATTATAATTGGGCAAATTATAAAAATGAGCGTAAAGCTGAATCGGCAAAAGGTAAGTACTTCAAAGCACCTCACCCCTCATCTGGTGTTATTGGTGTCGTTGTTAAAGTAACAAAAGAAGAAACTATTTATAAAGGGATTATTGGACAAACACCGCGAAGTAGCTATAAATTTAAAATATTTTCAACGAAAACGATGACGGATAAAAACGCGTTTATTGCAGCAAAACAAGCCTACCTTGAAGCGATGGGTGAGACCGCATGGTCTGAGTATAAATTGACAAAAGAATTTTCAAATTATAAAGCAAAGTAATACTAACAAGTCAGGTGCCTAGCAAAAATAGGCTGTCGGTGCTTAGTATTTATGCCTGCCTTATGGCGTGCAGAGATTAAAATTTGTAATTTATGCTTAAATATCATTCAATCAATTAGTTAAGCATAAAAAAGTGCTTTACCTCAGCGCTCAGTGTGGCATTATCTATCTCGTTCCAGCGATGTGCGTACATCGTATAATGGCTATTACCTCAGCCTTCCAAGCTGATGATGCGGGTTCGATTCCCGCTGTACGCTCCAATCTCTTT
>JAAGZR010000454.1 GCA_024206155.1 Aliivibrio sp. | reverse complement strand
TTTATAGGATATTTGAGCATCGCTAAGAGTTGCTATGGCACTTTTTACATCAGCACTGGCAGCTAATATTGCATCGTCTGTGGCTGCGTTATTTGATGTTGCCATCTCATAGGCCGCTTTTGCTTCATCGAGTTTTGCTTGGTATGGGGCAGGGTCAATCTGTACTAATAAATCGCCCTTACTTACTGAAGCATAATCTGTGGCATTACTGGCTATGATTTTCCCACTGACTTGTGGTGCAAGGTATACAATGTTTGCATGAACATAAGCGTCATCCGTGCTTGGAAATTGTTCTTGATGCTTAATGTAAAAGTATCCTGCAGTAATTAGTCCAGCGGCTATACAGCCTGCCACCAGTAGATTTCGTACTAAATGCGTTTTTTTATCGGTCATGTTCAATCCTAACTTACTGTATTTTGTTATTTCAGAAATAAAATCACTGAATATTTACATCATGAATAAATATAAGAATTAACATGTTGTTAATTTAAAGTGAATAGTAAATCCTATATAAGTTCTATTATATTTAATTTAGAAAAATTAAATTAGGTGTAACCTTTAAGCCTGTCTTTTATTGAATAAAAATAGATAGAGTGATTACCTTAACTAACTGTAGTCTATATGTAAATCATGACCAGTCTTAGGTAAAAATTTATCAATTTATTTCATAATTAAGAGTTAAGCATCACTTTGTATTGCTTATTAAGGAGATGACCTAGTGCTGCCAAGCCTGCGTATGCAAAGAAACCTAGCTATAAACAAGATTTCTTAAAATAAGTCATGGATTGAATGCGTGATAACTCAACAGGTGAATTAAAGCTTATTGATAGCCTGAAAAACATCAATGATATTGGTTATATGTTGCCAAATAAGTGGAAAAAGCTAAACAGCAGTTCAGAATTGCGTGTGACCGCCAATTAAAGACTCTAACAGCGAGATTTTTATCGCGTTAGACGTGTTAAGCTGAGTGATTGCCGATCAATTTGATAATGAAATTTGTAGTGAGGCGCAGAATTTGTCAGGATAGCGGTTAATTGAAATCCTAAAAAATAGGGTTCTTTTCGACTAAAAATCAGTGCCATCTGAAAGTAACAATGCGTTTTATAATTTAGCTGCAAGGTAGCGGATCGTGTTATCTACTTAATGAATCTACAAAAATAACGTTAGCA
>JAAGZR010000453.1 GCA_024206155.1 Aliivibrio sp. | reverse complement strand
TCATTTTATCGACTATTCCTGCTGCACTTTGTGGTCTTTTGTTTAAAGATTTTATCGAAGTGTATTTGCGTAGTGCATGGGTTATTGCAACCACGACGATTGTATTTGGCCTTTTACTTTGGTGGGTTGATAAAAACTCGGCGTTAGTTAAAGACGAGTATGAGATGACGTGGAAAAAAGCGTTATTTTTAGGTATCGCTCAGGCTATGGCGATGATCCCTGGTACTTCTCGTTCAGGTATTACTATTACTGCTGCTCTTTATTTAGGCTTTACTCGTGAAGCGGCTGCGCGTTTTTCATTTTTAATGTCGATCCCAATCATTACTCTTGCCGGATCTTATCTTGGTCTTAAATTGGCGATGAGTGATATTTCAATTAATTTTGGTCTATTAAGCACTGGTGTGGTGGTTTCTTTTATCAGTGCTTACATCTGTATTCACTTTTTCTTGAAGCTGATTTCAAGCATGGGAATGACGCCGTTTGTTATCTACCGTTTGTTGTTAGGTGCTGGTTTGTTTGCTTGGTTAAGTTTCG
>JAAGZR010000452.1 GCA_024206155.1 Aliivibrio sp. | reverse complement strand
GGAGCGGTTTTGATGCCATCAAATATTATACAAGAAGATACCTGTGAAGAAGTTTCGAATCGAAAGTTAACTATTGCAGTTGCAGCGGTGGATTTAATTAAGGATCACAACCGGATCATTATTGATAGTGGCAGCACAACAGCTGCATTAATTAACCAGTTATCGAAACGAAATGGCTTGGTGGTGATGACCAACTCATTACCCGTTGCTAATGCACTGCAAGAAATAGAAAACGAACCAACGCTATTGATGACAGGTGGAACATGGGACAGTCATTCTGATTCATTTCAAGGCCAAGTGGCTGAATCGGTATTACGATCCTATGATTTTGATCAGCTATTCATTGGTGCTGATGGGATTGATTTGGAGCGGGGAACAACCACATTTAATGAATTAGTGGGTTTAAGTCGCGTGATGTCTGAAGTGGCTCGTGAAGTTATTTTAATGGTGGAATCTGAAAAAATTGGTCGAAAAATCCCTAACGTTGAATTGCCATGGGACAGCATTGATGTGTTGATCACCAATAATAATTTAAGCCAAGAACAACAACAGAAAATTGAATCACATAATGTACGAGTCATCAGAGCTCAGTGATTTAATTTATATGACACCGTTGATATTTTTTACTGCCAATCAGCGGTTATTTATAACTTAAGAAGCAATAAGAGGCTTCTTAAAGCCTAGAATTTAAGATTAGAATAATTGGAGTATTGCTATGTGTGGGATCGTAGGTGCAGTTGCACAAAGAGATGTAGCTGAGATTTTAGTTGAAGGATTACGTCGTTTAGAATATCGCGGCTACGATTCTGCAGGCATTGCAGTTGTTGATGCTGATACTGATGCGGTTGGAAATAGCTACACTCGTTTACGTCGTTTGGGTAAAGTAAAAAAACTGGCGAATGCAGTAGACGAATCTCATGTTGTTGGCGGTACAGGTATCGCTCATACTCGTTGGGCAACACATGGTGAGCCTTCTGAAATCAATGCACATCCTCATGTGTCTGGTGATATTACCATTGTTCATAATGGCATTATTGAAAACCATGAATCACTACGCTCTTTATTGCAAGATCGTGGTTATGTTTTTGAATCTCAAACTGATACCGAAGTGATTGCGCATTTAGTTGAATGGGAGTTACGTACTTCAGATTCATTAATTGAAGCAGTACAGAAAACAACAAAACAATTAGAAGGGGCTTATGGCACAGTGGTTATGGATCGTCGTGATCCAGAACGTCTTGTGGTTGCTCGTTCAGGCAGCCCAATCGTAATTGGTCGAGGAATTGGTGAAAACTTCTTGGCTTCTGATCAGCTTGCCTTATTAAATGTAACTCGCCGTTTTATGTACCTTGAAGAAGGCGATGTTGCAGAAATTACTCGTCGTGATGTCGTGGTTTTCAATGCTCGCGGTGAACAAGTTGAGCGTGAAATAACAGAATCAAACGCTGAGCATGATGCGGGTGATAAAGGTCAATATCGTCATTTCATGCAAAAAGAAGTATTTGAGCAGCCAAAAGCGTTAATCAACACCATGGAAGGTCGTATTACCAACGATTCTGTTGTTACTGAAAGTATTGGTGTTAACGCAGTTGAGATC
>JAAGZR010000451.1 GCA_024206155.1 Aliivibrio sp. | reverse complement strand
TACCGGCCTAACGATTATTGGTAATACCCTCCAGGGCTTATCAACAATCTCTGGTGCAACAGTTACTGGTACAACAGCACAATTCACTACAGGTACTTTCCAAGATCTATTTGTAGATGATGATTTTATTATTGGCGACAACCTTACTGTTAGTGGTGATCTAGAAGTCAGTGGCAATTCAGTTTTTGATAGCGGTATTGTTGTTAGTGGTTCCAGTGTATTCCGCGAAGGTATTACCGTTACTGGCATTAGTAATTTTGTTAGCGGTATTATCGTTGGTCAAAACCTAACTGTTACAGGAACAATTTCAGGAACAACAGTTACAGGCGAAACGGCAACATTTACAACAGGTCAATTTAATGACTTATATATTGATGACATTTTTATTGTTGGCGACAACTTAACTGTAAGTGGTGATTTAAATGTCAGTGGAGAAGCGTACTTTGAAAGCGGTTTAACAAGTCGCGATCAATCATTCTTCCCTTCAGGGGATCAAGCTAATCCTGGCATTGCTTTTATTGATGATGCCAATACAGGCTTATATACAAGTTCGGGAGATGCCATTGAATTTACTGCAGGTGCAACCAGGAAAGTAACAATCTCTTCTGGTACCTATGGTGCAGTCCTAACAATTTGGAGTAACTGAGTTAGAATGTATTTAAAAGTAGTAGCTGAGATCCTTTAATCATGCCACAGTTTGGCGAAGTCCGCGTTGATTTTATAACGTTTACTACAGGGGTCTCTCCAAATGAGGCTAGCGTTACTGTACCTGTTTCTGGACTTCTTCGTAATCCTACTTTTAGTGGTGATGTAGTCATTAATGGTGACTTAGATGTACAGGGTGATATTACAAATAGCGGTAATTACAATACCGTAACAGGAAACATTACAACAACTAGTGGCACAATCTCAGGTGCTATTGGTCAATTTACAACAGGAATTGTTGGTGACTTAACTGTTACCGGAACACTGTCCGGAGTTGATCGTATTTACTTTGAAAGTGGCAGTGCATCTGACCCATCAATTACTTTTATTGATGATGAAGATACTGGTATTTTTACAGTCTCTTCAAATACGTTATCAATTACAGCAGCAGGTACCGAATGGTGGCGTATCTCTGGCAACGGTGATACCCATATGTTTAGCAGTGGGGCATTAAAGATCCCTTCTGGTACAACAGCTGCACGACCAGCTACTTCATCTACCGGTATGATCCGGTATAACACAACCCTCAATCAATTTGAAGGTTATGACGGAGATTGGGCCATCCTTGGTGGTGGTGCAACTGGTTCTGGCGGTGATAGAGTATTCGTATTAAATGAGCAAAATGTAACCACAAGTTATACTTTGCCATCAGGAGAAAATGCCACAAGTTGTGGTCCTATTTATTTAAATTCTGGTGTCACTGTCACTATTGGCACTGGTGAAAACTGGTCCATCGTTTAAT
>JAAGZR010000002.1 GCA_024206155.1 Aliivibrio sp. | reverse complement strand
TCAAGTTCACTTAAATCAGCTGCGGCTCCCGCGGTATTCGAACCTTGAGCACCAACACCATCAATCATTTTAGCGATCTTGGCATTCTGAGCTTCAATACGCTTAATACGAGCATCAAGCTCCATTACTGCCTTGCCTTGCTCACTGATTTTTTTATCGATAACTTTCAGAGCGGAAAGCAATTTCATTACGTATTGTTTTTCCATTAATTGGCTCTCACCTAATTGTCGCTCGTATTCTCTCCACTAACTATCGACCATTTTATCAACATCTTGAGTAAACAGGCACAATAATTTATGCTTTTTTCTCTTCTATATCAGCTAAGGCAGAAAGAATAGAACAATGAGAGGCATCTTCGTCAACATGACCACAACAAGCATCATTAATTCGCTTTAACGCGGTTCTAATTTCAGTGAGTTGCTCAATCTTTTTATCTATTGTATTTAGTTTAGTTTGAGTAATTGCTTTTACCTCAGCGCAACTGTGCTTTGTTGCTTCCAATCTAATGTCGAGTAACTCTTGTATTTCATCTAACATTAAACCCAGTTGTTTTGCTTTTAAGATAAAACGAATTTGAGCAAGATTATCATCATTATAAAGACGATACCCACTACTGCTTCTGCCTGATGGTATAAGTAATCCATTTTTCTCATAAAAGCGTAATGTGTCGTTAGTTACATTACACCGTTTTGCCAACTCTCCAATCAAATACATTTTCATTTCGTCTTTTCCCTCTCTTTATGCACTTTATTTGTATCGTTTTTTAATAAAAATGACATCTTTTTTTACGAATGCAATCGATTGCGCGAGCTTTTTTGTTTAACTTTAGTTAGAATATATACCATTACGTTAAGACAACACTTAATACTTTATCAATTAGGGTGTTTCCCAAAACTGGCCAATCTCTGCTTCTCCTTAAACAAGAAATAGAGCAGAACAAGTTCATTTTTGGCAAAAATCCTAACTTAATTCTAAAGGAAGAAAGTAGTCATGAATAACGCACGTCCGATCCGTCGCGCGCTAATTAGCGTATCTGATAAAACTGGTATTGTAGAATTTGCTCAAGCACTGACTGAGCGCGGAGTAGATATCTTATCTACTGGTGGTACCGCTCGCCTGCTTGCTGAAAAAGGCATCTCAGTAACCGAAGTATCTGATTACACTGGCTTCCCAGAAATGATGGATGGCCGCGTTAAAACTCTTCATCCTAAAGTTCATGGTGGTGTACTTGGTCGTCGTGGCCAAGATGACGGCATCATGGAACAACATGGCATCAACCCTATCGATATGGTTGTTGTTAACCTATACCCATTCGCAGAAACCGTAGCAAAAGAAGGTTGCACCCTTGCTGATGCTGTTGAGAACATCGATATCGGTGGCCCAACAATGGTTCGCTCTGCAGCAAAAAACCACAAAGACGTCACCATAGTTGTAAACGCGCACGACTACGATCGCGTTGTTGCTGAAATGGACGCTAACGAGAAATCTCTTACTCAAGCAACTCGCTTTGATTTAGCGATCGCAGCCTTCGAGCACACCGCTTCTTATGATGGCATGATTGCTAACTACTTCGGTACTATGGTTCCTTCTTATGGAGAGAACAAGGAAGGAGATGAAGAGAGCAAGTTCCCTCGAACCTTCAACCAACAGTTCGAGAAAAAACAAGACATGCGCTACGGTGAGAACAGCCACCAAGCAGCGGCATTCTACGTTGAAGCCAATCCTGAAGAAGCATCAGTGTCTACTGCTCGCCAAATCCAAGGTAAAGCCCTGTCTTACAACAACATCGCTGACACTGACGCTGCGCTTGAGTGTGTAAAAGAGTTCGATGAGCCAGCATGTGTGATTGTTAAGCACGCTAACCCATGCGGTGTTGCCCTAGGTAACAATATTCTTGAAGCTTATGACCGTGCATTCAAAACAGATCCAACGTCTGCATTTGGCGGTATCATCGCATTCAACCGTGAGTTAGACGCAGCAACAGCAACAGCGATCACTGAACGTCAATTCGTTGAAGTTATCATCGCCCCTTCTGTTTCTGCTGAAGCAGTAGAAATCGTAGCGGCTAAGAAAAACCTTCGCCTACTTGAGTGTGGGGAATGGACGACTAAGACAACTGGTTTTGACGTGAAACGCGTTAACGGTGGCTTACTAGTTCAAGATCGCGACCAAGGCATGGTGTCTGAAGATGAACTCAAAGTGGTATCTAAACGTCAACCTACTGCTGAAGAGTTAAAAGATGCACTGTTCTGCTGGAAAGTAGCAAAATACGTAAAATCTAACGCTATTGTTTACTCTAAAGGTGACATGACTATCGGTGTGGGCGCTGGCCAAATGAGCCGTGTTTACTCTGCGAAAATCGCCGGCATTAAAGCTGCTGACGAAGGTTTGGTTGTTGAAGGTTGTGCAATGGCATCAGATGCATTCTTCCCATTCCGTGACGGTATCGACGCTGCAGCAGAAGCAGGTATCAAGTGCGTAATCCAACCCGGTGGTTCTATGCGTGATGACGAAGTTATTGCAGCAGCTGACGAACATGGTATGGCGATGATCTTTACCGGTATGCGTCACTTCCGTCACTAATCAGAAAAGGCTCTAGGTTTTCCTAGAGCCTTTTTTATTCGTTTAACCGTTCATTAATGTTGGCGTTTTTATCATCAACATTAAGAGAAATTTTAATTTTTAGAGCAAAATCAGATTGCCTAGTTCAAGGAAAACACGCGGAGCTTATGACAATAAGTGAGCATGTTTGACGCCGAAATCGGTAATCTGATGAAGCTATCAAAGGTAAAATAAAATGAATGTATTAATTATCGGCGCAGGCGGTAGAGAGCATGCTTTAGGCTGGAAAGCGGCACAAAACCCAAACGTTAAAACGGTATTTATCGCTCCAGGTAATGCAGGTACAGCGCTTGAACCAAAACTAGAAAACGTAGCGATTGATGTTGAAGAC
>JAAGZR010000450.1 GCA_024206155.1 Aliivibrio sp. | reverse complement strand
GTCAAACCCTGTCACAAACTTTCAGCACTAAAACCGTCAGTTCTCTTTCGACAAAGACAAAAAAACGCCCACTTGAGGCGTTTTATTCGTTCTAATGTTCATTTTTAACAGCAAAATTGGCTGTTTAACATAATGACCATTTTGTGCATATTTGATGTAGGCCAAAAATAATAATGTCCGGTTTCACCAATATTAAAATGTCCACTATTACTGGTGCACACAACATCCGCCCAAACCTTGGGAACCGAGTTTATTAATTGTGAGCAAGTATTCGACCAAATCTCGAACGGAAAGCTTTCTCGCCACCTTCCATTTGATTACATATCATTTCCTTGACGTCTTTTTCTTGAAGTGCACCACAGACATTCGGACGCAAACCATGCCTATCGTGCACCATTGAGATTATATACTCTGCATCGCCATTCACAACTATCGGAGCCGAATGTGATGCAACTATCAGCTGTCGACGCTGTTTGTTCATAGCTATAGCGGGTATTACGCTGTCGCTCAACATCATGCAGTCCAAATCATCTTCAGGTTGATCAAGTAGTAATGGGTCGGTACCGTATGAGAGCAAAAATTGAAGCATGCTTGCAGCTTTTTGCCCAGGAGAGGCATTTTCAATATTCTCCATAGTACCATTTAAGGCTTTGAATCGTATTTCGATACCATCCTCGGGGAACCAACACGCTAAGGCATCTAAATGCTCTTCAGTCAGTTGCTTTAACTTGTTTCTAAAAGCCCCATTAATCTCTACTTCTTCACTCAAATTATCGGAATGGACAGCAAAGTGGTTATTTTTAACTTTTTTTAAAGCTTCATACTTTTCATCGATGACTTGCTGAGCAGGAGAGAATGTCTGTCTCTCAATGAAGTCTTTCAAGAACCCAGTGCCAGTATCAGGGTCGTATATTTTTTCTGAAAAAGTTGTCACCCCTATTGCAGACTGATAGGAACTAACAACTTCGTTTACTTGAGCGTTCAGTGGTAACACCTTAACCCTCAATAATTTATCTATTTCCAAAGACTCAATAAAGGCTATCCGATTACTGGATAGGAGTTTTCGATGTGCCACAAGTTTGCATTTTATATCTGCTAGCTCTTCTTTACATTTGGTAATTTCTTCATCGATGCCAGCGAACGCTTCAAGTTGTATTGTTAAGCTAGCTTCAGCTGCTATGAGGTTATCAAGTTCATCAGGTTCAAGGTCTTGTTGTACTAATGCTGAATATTCTTCTATAGCTCTAGTTTCAGCGTTGCTGACCTTATCCAATAAGTCCTTGTATAGGCCAGTTAATGAGAGATCTAATATCTGCGCCAACATTGTATCCAACGCACTATTTATCTTTGCAATGGCCTCTTGCTTAAACTCGTTAAGATGCAAGTTGATCAGTTGTTGCTCAATGGTTTGAACATCGTTTACTTCGAAATCGGGCAGCTCGACAATTGCTCTTAGTTTATTAAAATGCTCATAAGTACAGCCTATATTGGACTTAACTAGGCTTAGTTCGCGTTCTAGGTCGTTAAATGTCGTTTTTACGGCATAGTAAGAACTCTCTTTGAGTCTATCGATCGATCTGGCAGCATCATCATATTGACCTTGCAATGTAGATTGTCTCTTCTTGCGACCATGAAGCTCTCGCAGTTCAATACATTTAGTCTTGTAGACTCGGGTAAGCTTGCTCATCTGGCTATCCCATTCAGCCTTATTAACAATCTCACTTTCATCACAAATACGTAAGAATGCGCTATTATCCGACGCGAGTTCAAATAGAGCTTTCTGACTGTAGATTGATATTCCAAACCTTTCATTTGACCAGTTCTCATCATCAACCCAGCTTCCTTCACTATAGACTTGTAAGGACTGTGCTGTTGGAGACCACCTCATCTTGAAATCAGTATTTTCCTTAGTGTAGATGCATTCAATATAGGAATCCGCATCCATGGCCTTTCCAACTTTTTTGAAAAAATCAATAGACTTTTTCAGACTACCAGGCAAGTCAGTGTCTCTGCGCAAAGCCAGTCTGATACTCTCAATTAAAGTGGACTTACCGCTACCTCTCGAACCCACAATAGCGTTGTAGAAAGGATTAAACCTAATCGTCACAGGTGAATT
Organism: Aliivibrio sp.; assembly: GCA_024206155.1. Lineage (GTDB taxonomy): Bacteria > Pseudomonadota > Gammaproteobacteria > Enterobacterales > Vibrionaceae > Aliivibrio. Next base: position 1,153 of record JAAGZR010000450.1, on the reverse strand, counting down.
TTGTTCGCAATGACAAAGCTTACTCTTAATCTTTAGCTTACTTATTTTGTGTTTTGGCTCTTTTGGAGGTTCGCCGTCCGTCAAAACACAATTCTCATGATCGAGCAGAGCATTTCTAACCCCCGCAAAATTGAGTTCTGACATTTTAAGCCAACAAGTTCTAGTTCCAGCAGCATCAGTGTGATGGGCATCAGAACCACGAAGCTTAGGCAAATCCTCAATTAGCTTAGCGTTTAGTCCAGTAATGTCAGAAACACTACCTCGAATCTCGACTGCATCAGGTTTAGCCTTAAAGGCATCTCCTAACTCGACTTGATTCTGTATACCTAATACACCTTTGGGTCCATCAATGTGTGCCAGAATAGACAATATGTTGGGGTTCGCAGCGATATACTCCAGAATTGTCGGGACACTACCTTGAAGAACCGTAGCATCATTTCTCTCCCTTGGGATCGGAGCATTCACATTACATTTCCCGATGAGTTGCTCGATCTCAGCAGAACTAGCATCCTCATCGAACATAGCGATGACGTGCACATCTCCAGTTGCGGTGAGCTCCACACCTGGAAACAGAACTAACGGTCGATAATCAGGTAGTTCATTAGTGGATGCTTCAACCCTCATTAACTCAAGTTCCGCTTTAAGCCTGTCTGCTTGTTTACCAGTGTTGTGATCGGTCAGTACTACGGCATCCACACTCTTTCTCATATAACTGAGCAGCCATTCTCTTTCTGTGAGACCAGGTTGATTATAATCATCTGATGCGGGTGAATGACTATGGAAATCGAATCGGTACCATTTAGAGCCAACTAGCATGCTTTACTCCGAGTTAAGTGCAATATATGTCTAAGCTATTGTGTTTGAATTATAAGTTGAATAGCTGCCTGTATAATAGCTACTTTTACCATCACCCAAATATGTATCAATACTCACTGCAATAAGGAATGAGCTAGTCGTAACTTTGAATGGATAAAGGTGAGTTTAAGGAATATGTTGCAACTTAGATGCACAAAATGGTCATTATGTTAAACAGCCAATTTTGCTGTTAAAAATGAACATTCAAACCAAATAGACGCCTCAAGAGGGCGTTTTTTCGTATTTGTCGAAAGAGAACGGGCGGTTTTAGTGCTGAAAGTTTGTGACAGGGTTTGAC
>JAAGZR010000449.1 GCA_024206155.1 Aliivibrio sp. | reverse complement strand
ATAATTTGGAAGGTGAATTGAATCTAACGATTCTATCGATCCCTAGGTTAAAACTTGCCATTCAAGAAGTAGAAAATAGAAAAGAAGAAAAAATAAAAATATTTAAAGCTGATGTTTTAAATGAATTACAGAAAATAAATACTGAAATTAAAAAGTTTGAATCAAAACTTATTTTTGAAGAAGATAAACTTTCAAAAACAATTTTAAATTCACCAGTAAATGGTATTATTAAACAAATTAATATTAATACAGTTGGTGGTGTTGTTAAATCAGGAATGACACTAATTGAGATTGTGCCTAAGAGTGAGATTTTATTAGTTGAAGCAAAAATTGATCCCAAAGATATTGCATTTATTAATCCGAAACAAAAAGTAATTGTAAAAATTACAGCATATGATTTTTCTGTTTATGGTGCTCTTGATGGTAAAATTGTTGATATATCAGCTGATAGTATTGAAGATAAAGATGATAAAAATAATAAAAGTTACTATAAAGTAGTAATTCAAACAAACAGGAATTATCTAGAAAAAGGTGGAGAGAAACTCCCTATTATACCAGGTATGATCGCTTCTGTAGATATTAAAACAGGTAAAAAAACAATTTTAGATTTTATATTAAAACCAATATTAAAAACTAAAACAAATGCCTTACATGAACGATAGAAGTAAAATTTCATCGTTTCTTTAATTTATTATATAAATATTAATAAAAGTTAAAAAATATAGAGAGAAATCAAAAAATCTATAATTTTCAAAATTTAAGCTTTAGTGAAGGATAAACCCTTGACAAGAGCAGAATAATTCCCTATAATTCCCATCCAATTTAAGTGACACAAGATGAAGCTTAACATTGATGTTCTTTAACAACTTAATGGTTTGTAAGAGTAATCTTTATAAACCGAATATGAGACACTATTTAACTACTTTAATATGAAGTAGATAAATAACATATTAATAATAATACAACAAGAATATGGTAAAACATATCCTTGTCTATTTATAAGCTTTTTACAATAGTAAAAACACATTTGAGTGATAATTTTGTAATTAATACAAAAATTGTCAGTTTCAAATCTTCATTTATGGAGAGTTTGATCCTGGCTCAGAGTGAACGCTGGCGGCGTGCTTAACACATGCAAGTCGAACGAGAACGGGTTATAGCTTGCTATAACTGTCAGCTAAGTGGCGCACGGGTGAGTAATATATAGTTAACCTGCCCTAGAGAAGGGGATAACGTTTGGAAACGAACGCTAAGACCCTATATGCCTTTAAGTCAAAAGACTGCAAGGGAAATATTTATAGCTCTAGGATGGGACTGTACGGTATCAGCTAGTTGGTGAGGTAATGGCTCACCAAGGCAATGACGCCTAACTGGTTTGAGAGGATGATCAGTCACACTGGAACTGAGACACGGTCCAGACTCCTACGGGAGGCAGCAGTGGGGAATATTGCACAATGGAGGAAACTCTGATGCAGCAACGCCGCGTGGAGGATGACACTTTTCGGAGCGTAAACTCCTTTTATATAGGAAGATAATGACGGTACTATATGAATAAGCACCGGCTAACTCCGTGCCAGCAGCCGCGGTAATACGGAGGGTGCAAGCGTTACTCGGAATCACTGGGCGTAAAGAGCGTGTAGGCGGATAGATAAGTTTGAAGTGAAATCCAATGGCTCAACCATTGAACTGCTTTGAAAACTGTTTATCTAGACTATAGGAGAAGTAGATGGAGTTTCTAGTGTACGGGTAGAATCCGTAGAGATCAGAAGGAATACCGATTGCGAAGGCGATCTACTGGAACATTATTGACGCTGAGACGCGAAAGCGTGGGGAGCAAACAGGATTAGATACCCTGGTAGTCCACGCCCTAAACGATGTACACTAGTTGTTGCAATGCT
>JAAGZR010000448.1 GCA_024206155.1 Aliivibrio sp. | reverse complement strand
CCAAGCAATATGTTGGCGCTGCCACTTTTGGCTTCACCAAGTAACTCACCTTGTGCATTGCGAATACGAGCGCGACACGAAGTACCACCACCATCAATACCTACGTATAAATGCGTCATGATTATGCTCCTTGCTCTGAGTAATAAGCAGATTGGGACATAATGGCTAATAAATACCATGCTCCATGAGGGATCCATTGCTCGCCCCAACGCCAGTTTTGTAACATATCATCGCCATGTGGCGCTGGATTAAATGCAATGTCTTCTTCGTCTTCAAAGCCACCTGTTATGCCATTACAAACACCACCTTTGGCATTAAAGAAACCTAAATGAGGTAAGTAATCAGGATTGTTGTGGCCATGGCCGTCTAACATACACATGTCATAAGGATTTAGGCCTAATACCCAGTTCAAATTATGCTGAGCAAATTCAGTGAGTTTTTGTTTTACACTAGTTGATGCCAAGTGCGGTAGAACAAGGTAACTCATGCTAGCAAGAGAGCCGAGTCGTGCGTTTTCACCTTGCCACCAATAACCTGATTCATTGTCGTGAGCAACAAAGAAAGCACTGTGTTTTTCACCGTTAACCGGTTTTACATATTGTCTTGGGTAACCAAATGGATTGAATGTCTCCGATGAAATAGTCAGTTCAAATTCAATTGCTTGGTTGATAATTAGTTGAGTATGAGCTTTACGGCTATTATCCGTTTCTACTTCTAAGTATTGAGATAGTGCAATAACTGGAAGGCCGGCTTCTGCTGCATGAAAATAGGGACGTTCGCCATTATCAGTCGCTGACCAGAAGTGTGAGAAATTATCATCGCTTTGTTGACGAGCTGATAATTTATCTGCCCAAGTGCGTGCTTCAGTTAAGAAAGTGTTATCTTGAGTTGTTTTGAAAAGCTCAATAACGGCAAGTAGAGCACAATATTCATCTATAATATTCTCTTCGCCATTATTTAAATAACTAAGGTTGTTTTCTTGTAAATGCCAGTAACCTTTTACTGCTGCTGCGAGATATTCTTCTTGAGTATACTCACCATCGATTGCTAAGCGAGATGCTGCAGCTAACGCGGCGATAGCAACACCACCACCTTGGCGGAATCCTGCTTGATAGTCATCAGATTTAAGACCATCTTGGGTAGCATAAGCACAGATATCACGTTGATTGATATCCTTGCTCCACTTGTCAAATACAGTCATGTAAAAGAAACCTTCCGGACTTTGCATTCTAACTAGGAAATCAGCACCAAATAACGTCTCTTCCATAAGACGGGTGCGAGAGAACGCGGCAAAATCCGATAGGTTTTGTGTTAGTTCTAACCCTTTTAGCATATTCCAAACAACCATCGGAATTTGCTGAGGGTTAAGATAATTTGCATAAGACAAATGACTGAGGTATTTACTTACGTCACCAGACGCATCGTACCAACCACCATGAACATCGACGGTTTCATTACTGTTTAATAAAGGGGCTTGCTTATCTTGCTTATCAAAAATGCCACCACAACGTTGTGATTTAAAGTAGTGCATAACATCAGAAAATGTATGACTCATTAATAGGTTGGTTTTGATAATAAAAGGGTGAGAAATTGCTCCTTCGATAACAAGAATGAATTCTCCCTGTTCTGAGAATTCATTAAATGAGATCTCAGCAAAGTAACCTTGATGCCAATGAGCAACTTGGTTTGATGAAGAAATAGAAAAACGGTGTTTTACCTTTTGTGTTTGAGTACAAACAATTTGACCTGATATTGGCTGTGTTAAGGCAGTGGTAGCCAATAATACCGCCGATTTCGGTCCGTTTGTTTCATATCCAATATGGTTAGTTAACAGTTGCATCTATTTCTCCAAAATACCAATTACTGCTGTTCGATATTACTAAGGAAATTACTTTTCGTATAAGTAACAACGAACAAAATGGTTGTCTGACAGTTTTGTTACGTCAGGCATACGTTCTTTACATTTATCTGTTACGTGAGTACAACGGCCGGCAAATGGGCAACCTGCTGATTCTGGTGTCCAAAGAGGTATTTCCCCTTTGTTACCTTTCAACTTGGTATGGATAGATTTGCTTGGATCTGGCACTGCTGATACTAATAATTGAGTATACGGGTGCTGAGGATCATGAATAATCTCATCAGTGTCTCCCCACTCAACCATATGCCCAACATACATTACCGCGAGATCTTCTGCGATGTAACGAGCAGTTGCGATATCGTGCGTGATGTAAAGTAGAGACATTTCTTTCTCAAATTTCATCTCTTCCATCAGGTTTAGAACCCCTGCACGGATAGATACATCGAGCATGGATGTCGGTTCATCAGCAAGTACTACTTCGGCACCTACCGCAATATTTCGAGCAAGATTGACACGTTGTCGTTGACCACCTGAAAGTTGATGCGGGAATTTAGCCGCAGTCTCTTTTGGTGGAATTAGACCTACTTGTTCAAGAAGATCATACACACGCTCTTCTAACTCTTTTTTATTACCCGGTGTCACTTTCTTGTGAATAAGAAGAGGTCGAGCAATGTGATGGAAAATGTTATGGGTAGGGTTTAAAGAACCAAATGGGTCTTGCCATACCATTTGAACACCTTCGCGATAGCTCATTAAGTCATTTTTCTTAACGATATCTTGAATATCACGACCTTTATATTCAATTGTACCGCCTGTAGGCGCATACATTTTTGCGATCATTTTTGCTGTGGTGGATTTACCAGAACCTGACTCACCAACCACAGAAAGACCACGACTTTTGTACATTTTGAATGATACGTCGTTTATTGCTCGCATCATTGGGTTTTTTAGTGCGTTACTGCTTACAGGGAAATCTTTAACTAGATTTTTACCTTCAATCAGTAATTCGCCAAATGCTTTGCTCATAATTTACTCCAGAAAATCCGTTTTATGCTTTTGCTTGTGCAATTGTCTCACCGTAAAGGTGGCAATTTGACAAGTGACCAGGCTCAATCTGACGAAGCTGTGTTGGAATCGTACGGCATGCTTCGTGTACACGATCACAACGAGACTGAAAGCGACAACCTTGCGGTATTTCTAATAAATTAAGAGGGTTTCCAGGGATACCCGTTAATTTGGTTTTTGGTCCCGTTAGTGGTGGAAATGAACTTCCCAGCCCTTTTGTATATGGGTGGTAAGGAGAGGTTAAGATCTCTTTTGAAGAGGCAACCTCGATCAACTCACCTGAGTACATGATCCCAATACGGTCTGAGAACTCAACCATTAACGATAAATCGTGCGTAATAAATAGAATTGAGAAACCAAATTCTTCTTTAAGTGCATAAATTTTCTGTAAAATTTCACGTTGAACAACAACATCAAGTGCCGTTGTTGGTTCATCCATAATGATCATTTTAGGGTTAAGTGCTAATGCAATGGCAATAACCAAACGCTGACGCATACCACCAGAGAACTGGTGAGGGTAATCACTTAAACGACTTGGGTGAATATCAACGATCTCTAGCAAACCTTGAGCTCGAGAAATCGCTTGTTCACGAGTCATTGTGGTATGGCGCATGATCACATCACAAAACTGCTCTTCCATTGGAAGTACAGGATTTAGTGCGTTCATGGCACTTTGGAATACCATAGACATCTGACTCCAGCGGAATGCCTGCATTTGAGTATCGCTGTGTTTTAAGATGTCTATACCGTCAAATAATACTTCACCACCGGTAATAAATGCTGGCGGCTTATGCAGACGCATTAGAGAGAATGCTACGGTTGATTTACCACAACCAGACTCGCCTGCTAGACCAAAGACTTCACCTTTACCAATGTCAAAACTCACATTGTTTACTGCTCGTACATCACCGGCATCAGTAATGTAATCCACACATAGATTGCGGATAGAAATTTGTGGGTCAGTCATATTAATCTTCCCTGTTCCAATTTAATTCTGGTTTACCTAAATCTGGTTTACGTTCGTTAGTGTCTTGAGTGGCTAGTTTTTTCCAGCGCTTCATCCCTTTATGAGAACGTAGTTGCGGGTTCGCAATTTCATCGACCGCAAAGTTCAGCATTGCTAGGCCGATAGCTAGAATTGTCAGAGCCATACATGGGCCGATCAATTCCCACCATGCGCCAATTAAGATAGATGATGAGGTTTGTACATTATACAGCATGATACCCCAACTGATTGTACTTGGGTCACCAAGACCTAAGAACGAGATTGTTGCTTCCATCATGATTGCGTACATCACTGAGCCGATAAAACTAGCACCAACGATTGAGATAAGGTTTGGAAGAATCTCAACAAAGATGATACGCCATGATGACTCACCTAATACTTCGGCAGCTCTTACAAATTCTTTCTCACGTAACGCTAAGGTTTGGGAGCGAATAACACGAGCACCCCAGGCCCAGGAGGTACACCCTATGATGAGGGCGATGGTCATCGGCCCTGCTTCACCAATAAAGGCAGCAAGTACGAATAGCAGAGGGTATTGAGGTATTACCAGCATGACATTCATTGCAGCTGTCAGTACATCATCAACCTTGCCACCAAAGTAACCTGCTGAGATACCGATAATCGTTGCTAAGAAACATACAACTAAACCGGCACCAAAACCTACCGCTAGTGATACGCGCGCACCATAAGCAAGTTGAGACCAAACGTCACGACCCATGCGTGTTGTACCCATTACGTGGTCTGCATTTTTAGACATTAGTAATGTACGACGGTCTGTTGCAAGGTTTTCTGATACCCATCCGTCAGGGTTATTTTGAGCCGCATTAACAACAAAGCTTGGGTATTCGTGTGGTTTACCAGTTCGTTTATCTGGAGCGTGGTCGCTAAGGAATGGTGCGAACACAGCAATAAAGATAAACGTAAATAGAATACCTAAACCAAATAGAGATTTAGAGTTACCAGAAAGTAGTTTAATTAAGCCTTTCATTATTATTTACCTCCCTTGCGTAGGCGAGGGTCTAGAACAACATATAACAAGTCAGCAAGAAGGTTAAAGAACAGCATGAATAGTGTCATGATAAGAAGCTGACCTTGTAGAACTTGGTAGTCACGAGATGTAATAGCGTTAAACAGTACGGTACCAAGACCAGGATAGTTAAAGATAATTTCAACGATTAACTGTCCACCAATTGCCATACCTAGTGACATTGATAAAGCGGTGACACTTGGTAGCATTGCGTTTCGTGCTGCATAGTTAAATACAACTCGGTTTTCACTTAATCCCTTACCTTTTGCCATAGTGATGTAATCTTCGCCTAAAAGATTAATCATATTGTTACGCATGTTAATTAAGAAACCACCGATTTGAACGATTGATGCACAAAATAGTGGGAGTAATGCATGGTAAGCAACATCTTTTATGAATTCCCAACTTGTCCAGTCTGGAATTACGCCTGGAGTATAGGCGTAACCTGTGGGGAACCATTTTAAGCCGACGGCAAAAATAAACATAGCAAGCATTGCAATAACAACCTGAGGTACTGCTTGAATAACTAGCATCCCAGGAGATATGAATGTGTCATAAGCACTGCCGCGTTTCCAAGCGGCAAAAATACCTAATATTGAACCCAGAGAGAAAGATATCATAACGGCAGTACCCGCTAAGAAAAGAGACCAACCAAATGCACCACCTAATAGTGTGTTTACACTTAGCGGGTAGAACTTGATAGAGGTACCTAGCTCCCAAGTTAGAATGTTTTTGATGTAGATAAAGTATTGTTGATACATAGGCCCATCAACAAAACCAAGCAGTTGTTTCATCGCTTCAATACGCTCAGGAGTTACCTGAGTTGTGGCATTCGCAAACATCATGACAACTGGATCACCAGGCATTGCTCGCGGAATAATGAAGTTAATCGTTGCAGCAACGACCAACGCAATAAAATAGAACGATAAACGTCTTAGAAAAAATCCCATAACTCACACCTTAATCATCCAGATATTGTTTGCCTGAACTGGAAATCAGGACATAAAAACCCCTGACGACAAGCGCCATTCCTTTAGCTAGTAGGGAAGAGGGGGGAATAGGCGGTACACAAGGTGTGTACCGCAAAGATAGTTACATATTACTTAACAGGTTTTAGGTCAAGAACGTGTAGAAGACGCTCAGGAATACCAGCCCAGATATTTGGACGGCCCTTAGGATTCTTCTCGTTCCACCAACCAGTGAAGCTCTTAGTGTTGTATTGGTACATGTAAGCACCAGACATTACTGGAATTGTTACTTGGTTTTCAGCAATGATTTTCTGAATGCCATGAGCGATTTCTAGTTGCTCATCACGATCAGCTGTTTTGTAGAAGCTATCAAGCAGTGCATCTAGTTTCGCATCTTTAAAGAAAGTCATTGCGAAACGAGGCATACCATCACCACCTTGTAGTGCTGAGTTGTAAGCACTGTTCCAGTATAGATGTGGGTCAGCACCATGGAAGTAGTTTGTGTAAGCTACATCATAAGTTCCATCTAACATTGCTTGGTTATAAACCGCAAACTCTGGAGTTCGAGCTTTTGCTTTAATACCAACTTCATCCAGTTGCTCAACAGCAAGTTGTACTGTGTTGTTAAAGTCAGTCCAACCATTTGGTGATTGTACTAGAAGCTCAAATGACTTACCTGATGGAGTTTCAACAAAACCATCACCGTTGATGTCTTTAAAGCCTGCTTTTGCTAGTAGCTTTTGAGCGCCTTCAACGTTGTATGTATTGAATTTCTTGTATTTATTGTGAACTGCTTCATCAGACCATGCTTCAAAAGCGTAACCTAGACCAGATGCAAAATCATTCACCGTACCGCCGCCGTAGAATGCGATATCAATGATTGTTTGACGGTCAAGAGCCATACCCATAGCGCGACGGAATTCAACGTTTGATAACGCTTCATTTTTAGCTACATCAGGGTTTTTGAAGTTAACCATGAATGCTTGAGTACCTGCTGCTGGGTACCAGTATTTGTGGTTAGGACTTGCTGAAGCGTAAGTACGATCAATATCTGGAACGAAAGAAGATGTCCAGTCTAATTCAGAGTTAACAATTTTGCCTAGCAATTGGTCGTTGTTCGCAATTTGAGGAACACGTAGACAGTCAACATCTAGATTATCGTTATCCCAGTAATTCGGATTACGACATTGAATGTAAAGTTGTGGTGTAAAAGTATCGATCTCAGTAAATGGACCTGTACCTACAGGATTTTCGTTGGTAAACGTTGTAGGATCTTTTACTTTAGACCAAATGTGTTCAGCAACGATTGGAACTACTGAAATCTCATAAGGTACGTTCGAGTTAGCTTCTGCTAAAGTAAACTTAACTTGATATTCATTTACACGTTCAGCTTTTGTTACCCACTTATTGATACCACGTTGATCAAGCTCAGGCTTGTTCTTTAGTAGCTCATATGAATAGACAACATCATCTGCTGTAAATTTCTCACCATCAGACCATTTAACGCCTTTACGAATATCGAAAGTAACACTCATTAGGTCATCAGACATACGGAAGTCTTCAGCAAGACGCATAACAGGCTTGTTACCGTGCATCTCATTGAAGATAACTAATGGTTCGTATACAAAATCTGTTGTTGTACGAAGATTAGTTGCTAAGTATGGGTTAAAGTTTTGAACCATTGTAGGGTAGAAATCTGGTACTACTGTTAGCTCACTACGAGCAGCGGCATCTGTTGCTGCAAAACCCGTTGTTGCTGCTAATACAGCAGCAGCTAGTGTAGTTTTTTTAATATTGGCAAGCATAGCTGTTCCTTACTCTTTGCTTTAGTTTCACGATATATACGTCTTTATCAATTTGATAAACACACATTAAAGACCTACCTCAAATCCATTTTTCCAAGTTTCCTTTAAATGTTTTTTGAGTGGCCTGTAGGCCTTGGGCACATATAGAAAAGCGCTTTTGTACTAAAACGTCAATTTCGATTACCGTTAAAAACGGTAAAACTGATGAATTTAACGTTAAAACCGTTGTTTTTAATTATTATATACTCTAATCAAACTAGACTTTCAGTGTGATATTGCGCGTGTAAATAACGTTCTGTAAGGGTTGATGTTAGTAGTTACTTACCTTTTATCCCTTTTAAGTAAAGGCTATTTTGCTTGAATGTGTAGATAGTGATAGGGGTCACTAGTGATCTTGAACGTTAATTTTACCGCTAAAATTATCACATTGAATTTGTTGTGAGTCGCTTCTCATAATTATGACAAACTGATTAAATCTAGAGTGTTGAGTACT
>JAAGZR010000447.1 GCA_024206155.1 Aliivibrio sp. | reverse complement strand
TGGTTCCGCTTTTTACGTTCTTCTTTGGTGACATAGTTTTTCATTAACCTCTATCCTTGTTTTGATATTCCCAAGCACCGATCTCTGCATCGATCATCTCTTGTGTGGGATGCTCGTCCTGCAGCTTGGTGACAATCCAATCGGCAATATACATCGCTTCCTCTGTGCTGTACTCCAAGCCAGATATGTTGAAGCCTCGTTTTGTTCGTTCGATTTCCAGTGTACCTTTTGCCAGTATCATTTTTCACCTTCTTTCATTTGTTGTAATGCTTTTAACTGTATTGCTTTCTCTTGTAGTTTTGTGGTGTGGTACTCAACCGAATACTCTAACTCTTTAATCATTTGTTTTATTTTTTCCTTGTCCATTACATTTCCTTTTCTGTTTGTATTTTTGATAACTCAAGTGCGTAGTCTTCTTCTTCTTCTTCGTAATCGTAATAATATTCTGGTGGGTTGATAGGTGGTTCGATCATTTTATTCTCCTTTTCTTTGTGTATAATTTATAGGCGTACGTTGTAGCGTTCAATAACTATTTCACACTTTTTTACATAGCCATCTGTTTTATGTTTCTTCTTCCAAAAATGGCAACCTCCATTGTGCAATCGGAAATAATCCTCAACCGTTGGTGCGTTGCCTGTGTTGATCTGGTACCGATTCCCCCAGTAAGATAGATATTTTAAGACAACATCCTCAGCTTTCTTTCTTTGTCGCATATCGTTATGAGTGTAGGTTGTGCCGTAAACCCGGTTCACGTCCTCGACATAGCCCGAGTGTATTTGATACATACCGAACGCAAGCCCGCCGTCTCCATC
>JAAGZR010000446.1 GCA_024206155.1 Aliivibrio sp. | reverse complement strand
ACCAAAAGCGTAACAACGTTGTTGTTTCACGTCGTGCTGTTATCGAATCTGAAAACAGTGTTGAGCGTGACGAGTTACTTGCTTCTCTACAAGAAGGCATGGAAGTTAAAGGTATCGTTAAGAACCTTACTGACTACGGTGCATTCGTTGATCTAGGTGGCGTTGACGGTCTACTACACATCACAGATATGGCTTGGAAGCGTGTTAAGCACCCATCTGAGATCGTAAATGTTGGTGACGAGATCAATGTTAAAGTTCTTAAGTTCGATCGTGAGCGCACTCGTGTTTCTCTAGGTCTTAAGCAACTTGGCGAAGATCCATGGGTAGCTATCGCTAAGCGTTACCCAGAAGGTCACAAACTTTCTGGTCGTGTTACTAACCTAACTGATTACGGCTGCTTCGTTGAAATCGAAGAAGGCGTTGAAGGTCTAGTACACGTTTCTGAAATGGATTGGACTAACAAGAACATCCACCCTTCTAAAGTTGTTAATGTAGGCGACGAAGTTGAGGTTATGGTTCTTGAGATTGACGAAGAACGTCGTCGTATCTCTCTAGGTCTTAAGCAATGTAAAGCTAACCCATGGCAGACATTCGCTGAAGCGCAAGCTAAAGGCGACCACGTTACTGGTAAGATCAAATCTATCACTGACTTTGGTATCTTCATCGGTCTTGACGGCGGCATCGACGGTCTAGTTCACCTATCTGACATTTCTTGGAATGCTACAGGTGAAGACGCGGTACGTGAGTACAAGAAAGGCGACGAAATCTCTGCTGTTGTTCTAGCAGTAGATGCAGAGCGTGAGCGTATTTCTCTAGGTGTTAAACAAATGGAAGAAGACCCATTTAACAACTACCTAGCAGACAACAAGAAAGGTACTCTAGTAAACGGTACTGTTTCAGCTGTTGACGCTAAAGGCGCTACAATCACTCTTGCAGACAGCGTAGAAGGTTACATCCGTACTTCTGAGCTATCTCGCGACCGTGTTGAAGATGCATCTCTAATCTTAAGCGTTGGCGATAGTGTTGAAGCGAAGTTCACTGGTGTAGACCGTAAGAACCGCGTAGTTAACCTATCTATCAAAGCTAAAGATGAAGCTGACGAGCAAGAAGCAATGGCTTCACTGAACACTAAGTCTGAAGACGGTGGTTTCGGTAACGCAATGGCTGACGCTTTCAAAGCAGCTAAAGGCGAATAAGTAAATTTAAAGGGAGCGTAATGCTCCCTTTTCTTTCGATAACGTAGGAGAGGTCATTTATGACAAAATCTGAACTGATTGAACAACTGTGTAGTAAAAAGCCTCAACTTTCTGCTAAGCAGGTTGAAGATACAGTCAAGGAAATCCTTGAACAGATGGCAACAACGCTAGAGGGCGGTGATCGTATAGAGATTCGTGGTTTTGGTAGTTTTTCTCTACACTATCGAGAGCCTCGTTTAGGTCGTAATCCAAAAACTGGTGATAAAGTAGAATTGGACGGTAAGTTCGTTCCTCATTTTAAACCAGGTAAAGAACTGCGTGAACGTGTGAATTTCAGCTAATGTAAATTGGCATATAAAAACGGCATACTTTTTAGTATGCCGTTTTTTTATGTTCATTTTCAGTGCATTTAGGTGTATCTTTAGAGCTGTAAAATAAGATATTGTTAGATGTTCATTAACTGGAGGGAATACCAGTGAAAATTGTTGTAGCTATTTTATTATTATCTTTATTTCTGATCTCATTAGCGGTCGGTGCACAAAACCAGATTATTGTTAATTTTAACTATTTGCTGGCACAGGGTGATTTTCAATTATCAACCTTGCTAGGAATATTCTTTGCGACTGGTTTTGGTTTAGGCTGGCTGATTTGTGGCAGTATGTATTTAAAAGTGAGTATGACGCAGCGTCGTTTACGTAAGCGTCTCGATAAACAAACTGCAGAGTTGAATAAACTGCGTTTAGATTCAACCAAAGGGTAGTGACTAAATGTTAGAACTGCTATTCCTATTATTACCTATTGCAGCCGGTTATGGTTGGTATATGGGTAATAGGAGTGCGACACAACAACGTCAAAGAGATACAAATCACCTGTCACGTCAATACGTGGCGGGTCTGAATCTATTACTGTCTGATCAGTCAGATAAAGCAGTAGATCACTTTATCGAGCTCCTTCAGGTCGATAGCGATACGATAGATACCCATCTTGCTTTAGGTAACCTTTTCAGAAGCCGTGGTGAAGTGGACCGCGCCATCAAAATTCATCAAAACCTCATCGCTCGTCCAAACTTAACGTTAGATCAACGAAATATAGCACTTCAACAACTTGCAAAAGATTATATGGTTGCTGGTATTTTGGATCGTGCCGAAAAAATATTTGAGCAGTTAGTGGACGAACCTGATCATAAAGAAGCCGCTTTACTTCAGTTAGTTGCTATTCATCAACAAACAAGAGAATGGGAACAAGCCATTACCTTTGCTAATAGTTTAGTGAAAATGGGTAAGAAAAAGCTAAAACCCGATATTGCTCATTACTATTGTGAATTAGCAATGCAAGAGCTTGCTGATAGTAACTTAAATAAAGCAAAACAGAATTTGAAAAAAGCTTTATCTATTGATAATAACTGTGTTCGAGCATCAATTATGATGGCGAAGTTATTAATAGAAGAGAAAAACTATAAAGTAGCTGCAGCGCAATTAGAATCCGTTTTAGATCAAGATATTGATTTTATCAGTGAGGCATTACCATTACTCGCAGAGTGTTATGAACACTTAGATAGAGAAGGTTCATTGCTTAACTTCTTAAAAGAAGCGATAGCAAAAGGCGCAGGGGCAAGTGCAGAGCTTATGCTGTCTAATTTAATAGCAAAGCATGAAGGTACAGCATTAGCTCAAGGCTATATGACTAAGCAACTGCTAAAAAATCCGACAATGAAAGGCTTCTATCGTCTTATGGGCTATCATGTTGATGAGGCTGAAGATGGTAGAGCTAAAGCCAGTTTATCGAGTTTACAAAACCTAGTTGGTGAGCAATTAAAAATGAAACCGAATTATCGTTGTTGTAAATGCGGTTTCTCTGCCCATCGATTATTTTGGCAATGTCCATCCTGTAAAGGGTGGGGTGCAATTAAGCCTATAAAGGGTTTAGATGGTGAATAATGAAGAGGCGCTCTTAGTGCCTCTTTTTTTGAGTAAAACAAAATGAGCAATTCCAAAGGAGAGAAAATGAAAGACCAAAAAGTGATCGTTGCATTGGATTATGATAATCAAGCAGATGCATTAGCGTTTGTTGATAAAATTGATCCTAGCTCTTGCCGCTTGAAAGTGGGTAAAGAGATGTTTACTTTATTTGGCCCTGAGTTTGTAAAGGAACTTCATAAACGTGGTTTTTCTGTTTTTCTAGATTTAAAGTTCCATGATATCCCTAATACTTGTTCAAAAGCAGTGCGTGCAGCAGCGGAAATGGGTGTGTGGATGGTGAATGTTCATGCTAGTGGTGGTGAACGTATGATGACGGCATCACGTGAAATTTTAGAACCATATGGAAAAGATCGTCCATTGCTTATTGGTGTAACGGTACTAACAAGTATGGAACAACAAGATTTAGCGGGTATTGGTTTAGATATCGCACCACAAGAACAAGTAAAACGTTTAGCTGCATTGACTAAAAATAGTGGTTTAGATGGCGTTGTATGTTCTGCACAAGAAGCTTCAATGCTGAAAGCTGACCTAGGTAAAGACTTTCAGTTAGTGACTCCTGGCATTCGTCCAGCAGGTGCTGATGTCGGTGACCAAAAACGCATTATGACACCGGTTGATGCAATTACCTCTGGTTCTGATTATTTAGTGATTGGTCGTCCAATTACGCAGGCAGAGAATCCATCACAAGTATTAAGTGAGATTAATCTTTCTTTAGCGTCTGTTTTATAAGTGTGTAATCGCTTATAAATAGATAAAAAAATAGAGACCATTTGGTCTCTATTTTTGTTTGTAAGTTATACCAATCACAGTAAGTGATTTACTACGATTGGTATTATCTTTAAAAAAGAATTACATTACACGCATACCAGGTTGAGCACCTTCATGTGGTTCTAAAATCCAAAGATCTTTACCACCAGGGCCTGCAGCCAGGATCATGCCTTCAGACATACCAAACTTCATCTTACGAGGTTTAAGGTTAGCAACCATAACAGTTAGTTTGCCTTCTAACTCTTCAGGTTTGTATGCTGATTTGATTCCAGAGAACACTTGACGAGTCTCACCGCCGATATCCAGTTGGAATTTAAGTAGCTTGTTCGCCTTTGGCACTTCTTCACAAGAGATAATACGTGCAATACGCATATCAACCGCTTCGAATGCATCAAACTCAATCTCATCTGCGATTGGGTCTTTATCTAGCTCAGTTTGGCTTGCTTTTTCTTTTTCCGCTTCAGCTTTCTCTTTTGCAGCCATTTCTATAGCAGCATCTTCTTTTGACTCTTCAACCATAGCTTCAACTTTCTTAGGGTCGATTCGAGCAAATAGCGCTTTAAACGTAGTGATTTCATGAGAAATTAATGGTTGTGCAACACCTTCCCACGTTAACGTTTCGTTTAAGAAAGCTTCAGTACGTGCAGCAAGCTCTGGCATTACAGGTTTTAGGTAAGCCATTAGGACACGGAACAAGTTAATACCTACAGATGCAACTTCTTGTAACTCTTGCTCTTTGCCTTCTTCTTTTGCTAATACCCAAGGTGCTTTTTCATCTATATACTGATTTGCTTTGTCGGCAAGAGCAGTAATTTCACGAATAGCACGGCTAAACTCACGAGTTTCGTATAGCTCAGCAATACGATCTGCTGCTGAAACGAATTCGTTGTAAAGCTCAGGCTCTGCAAAGTTATCTGCTAGTTTGCCATCAAAGCGTTTAGTAATGAAGCCAGCGTTACGAGAAGCTAGGTTAACAATCTTATTTACTACATCAGAGTTTACACGTTGAGTGAAGTCTTCAAGGTTTAAATCAAGATCATCAATACGGCTATTTAGTTTAGCGGCATAGTAGTAACGTAGACACTCAGGATCTAAGTGATTTAAGTAAGTACCCGCTTTAATGAAAGTGCCTTTAGATTTAGACATTTTCGCGCCATTCACCGTGACATAACCATGGACAAATACATTGTTTGGCTTACGGAAACCTGCGCCATCAAGCATTGCAGGCCAGAATAGGCTGTGGAAATATACGATGTCTTTACCGATGAAGTGATAAAGCTCAGTCGTGCTGTCTTTTTTCCAGTATTCATCAAAATTTAGATCGTCACGTTTGTTACAAAGGTTTTTGAAAGAACCCATGTAGCCAATAGGAGCGTCTAACCAAACGTAGAAGAATTTATTTGTTTCACCAGGGATTTCAAAGCCAAAGTAAGGCGCATCACGAGAGATGTCCCACTGTTGTAAACCTGATTCAAACCATTCTTGCATTTTGTTTGCTGTTTCTGATTGTAAAGAACCAGAGCGAGTCCATTCTTTCAGCATGCTTTCAAACTGAGGTAAGTCAAAGAAGAAATGCTCAGAATCTTTCATCACTGGAGTTGCACCAGACACTGCAGACTTAGGATTAATCAGATCAGTAGGGCTATATGTTTCGCCACAGTTATCACAGTTATCACCGTATTGTTCTTCTGCTTTACATTTCGGGCAAGTGCCTTTTACGAAGCGGTCAGGTAAGAACATTTCTTTTTCAGGATCGAATAACTGAGAAATAGTGCGGCTAGTAATAAAGCCGTTTTTCTTTAGCTCTAAATAGATATGAGAGGCTAACTCATGGTTTTCATCACTGTGTGTGCTGTGGTAGTTATCAAAGCTAATGTCGAAGCCTGCGAAATCTTTTTGATGCTCTTCGCTTACTGCTGCAATCATTTCTTCAGGAGTGATACCCATCTGTTGAGCTTTAAGCATGATTGGTGTGCCGTGAGCGTCATCTGCACAAATAAAGTTAACGTCGTTGCCGCGTAAACGTTGGTAACGAACCCAGATATCCGCTTGGATATGCTCAAGCATATGACCTAGGTGGATTGAACCGTTTGCATACGGTAGGGCACATGTAACCAGAATTTTTCTCGGATCTGTAGCCATATCTTCTCTTTCGCTTAATGTGATGGGTGAAAATTTTAAGAGATAAATAGTACCTGAAGCGAGCTAGAAAGCATAGAGGATCAAAGACTCAATTAGTGCTAGGATGAGTAAAAATAATCAAGGAATAGGTAAGATGGCATTTACAACGATGGCTGAGATTAAAAATTGGTTAAATGGATTTACGCATTCGCAACTTTGTGAGGGATGGGCTGATATACCAAACCTGGTATCACTGACTGCTAACGGCACAGTTACAGTAACCCTTCCTTTTGTCTCTATCTCCTTAAAGCAAGAGTTATTGGCTTGGGCTGAGCAACAAAAACAAAGTTTACAACTGGATTCACTCTCTTTTGATGTTGTGACTAAACCGGCAACCTTAAAAACAGATAAACCTGCAGTTAAAGGGGTGAAAAATATAATTGCTGTTAGTTCTGGCAAAGGTGGGGTTGGTAAATCAACAACTGCGGTGAATTTGGCATTAGCGTTATATCATTTAGGCGCTAGAGTAGGCATGTTAGATGCTGATATTTATGGACCATCTGTTCCTTTAATGTTGGGCGTAGAAGATAAAAAACCAACCATTGTAGACAATAACCGCATGATGCCAGTAGAGGCTCATGGTATTTACAGTAATTCAATTGGTTATTTAGTGGATAAAGCAGAAGCGGCGGTGTGGCGTGGTCCAATGGCGTCAAAGGCATTATCTCAATTACTTAATGAAACATGGTGGCCAGATCTAGATTATCTTGTTATTGATATGCCACCAGGAACAGGAGATATTCAACTAACGTTATGTCAGCAGATACCAACAACTGGAGCAGTAATAGTTACTACACCACAGGATCTTGCATTAACTGATGCGATTAAAGGAGTGAACATGTTTACTAAAGTAGATGTTCCTGTTATTGGCATCGTTGAGAATATGAGTGTACATATTTGCTCACAATGCGGTTATGAAGAAGCCATTTTTGGAACTGGTGGTGCAGCGTTAATGGCGAAGAAGTATTCAATTCCATTGCTTGGTAAGTTGCCATTGCATATTGATATTCGCAGTGAGACTGATTCCGGTACGCCAAGTGTTGCTGAAAATCTAGTGAGTGCCCATAGTCAACTCTATATTCAGCTCGCAGAACAAGTATCTAGTCGATTATATTGGCAAGGGGAGGTTGTTGCTGACCAAATAATGTTCAAGTCTTTATAGTGTCGGTGTTTAGCGTAATTATCGGTGGAAAGTATCGTTCGTAATCCCTATAATTAGGCGGTTTTATTTTAATAACCGCATCTCGCACACTTTTAGGTATCTTTTATGTCAGAGAACAGTAATCAAAACTGTATTATCGTAGGTATTGCAGGGGCATCAGCTTCAGGTAAGAGTCTGATCGCTTCTACTATTTATAACGAACTACGAGCAAAAGTTGGCGATCATCAAATTGGTGTAATAACTGAAGACAGTTACTACAAGGACCAAAGCCACCTGACCATGGAAGAAAGAGTCAAAACAAATTACGATCACCCAAGTGCTCTTGATCACGAATTACTTTGTGAGCATCTTGAACAGCTTATGCGTGGTGAAGCGGTTGATATTCCGACCTATAGCTATACTGACCACACTCGTACTTCTGAAGTTGATGTGATGACTCCTAAAAAAGTGATCATCCTTGAAGGTATCCTACTTTTAACTGATCCTCGTTTACGTAATTTAATGCACGCAAGTGTGTTCATGGATACACCTTTAGATATCTGTTTATTACGTCGTGCTAGACGTGATGTAGAAGAGCGCGGTCGCACAATGGAGTCTGTATTTGAGCAATATCAGAAAACAGTACGTCCAATGTTCATGCAGTTTATTGATCCATCTAAACAGCATGCTGATATCATTGTTCCACGTGGCGGTAAAAACCGCATTGCAATTGATGTATTAAAAGCACACATTTCTCGTTTATTGAAAGCATAATAAAACGAAATTAAATAAATAGGCCGACGTTATCGTTGGCCTTTTTTTTGTCTGATTTCTGTCACTTCCTGTTATTTAGGTATATAACTATAGGTAACCCTATGTTTATTATGCTTAAGTAGTGGCATAATTAACACTCTTGTTACCATTTCAATACATTAGATGGATTTTGGCCGTGAAAAAAATAGCCCTATTAATTAGCATCCCCTTTATCGCTATCATTGCCGCTTTATTGGTGCTGGTATTACTTGTTAACCCTAACGACTTTAAACCTTTGATAAAAGAGCAAGTTGAAGCTCTAACGGGTCGTCAATTAACCATTGATGGTGATATTGAATGGCGATTATTCCCATCAATTGGATTTTCTATTGGTGAAGTTGCTTTAAGTAATCCAAAAGGGTTTTCAACGCCTGATCTTGTGAAATTTAATAATGCGGTATTAGACCTTAATGTTCGCCCATTATTTCAACATGAAATCAATATTGGCTTAGTGACTCTGGATGGCGCCTCTTTTACGCTACATACGTTAAAAAATGGTACGACAAACTTAGATAATATTGGTCCAATTAAAAAACAAGTTGATACTCTTGAAACAACACCAGAAGAGCAAGTCGCAAAAACAACGGATAATACTAAACCAAGTACTCAATTTAATGACTGGAAAGTAACATTAGAAGGTATTGCACTAACGAATGCTGAAGTACTTATTCAGAATGATAAAGCGGGCACTAAAATGTATTTTAGTGATATGAATTTATCATTATCTCAATTTAGTCCTGGTCAATGGGCTCATTTAGAATTTGATTTAAAAGGTGACTTAGGCCAACAGAACGTGGCTTTAAAAGGTGAGACTGATTTAAAAATTGCAATTACATTAGATGATGCATCATTAAAGCAGACTGAGTTTAATGCCTCTTATTCAGATGCATCAAATAAATTTAATAATATCTCTTTTACCATTGATCAGTTTTCTTTTGATACATGGGCCAATATCAGCCTAAAGGCGATAGGTAAGGCGAATACGCTTAATGTTAACTCTATCTCTACCTTTGCTTTATACGTACCAAAAGCATTAGATGTTATTCAAGTTAAAGACTTTTCAAGCACTAACAACGTAAAAGGCCAAGGAATACCAAACGAAGATGTTACTGCGGTTATTGGTTTTAATAGCTCGTTTAATATGAATAAATCATTATTAGCTATTGAAAAATTATCGCTATCAGCTGTAAACACAGACTTTAAGGGCAAGATGAGCGTGCAGCTAAATGATATACCTAAAGTACGCTTTGAGTTACGTAGCCCGAATATTGATGTTGATGCAATATTAGCAACCTTACCTCAAAGTGAAGCAATAACAACCGAAAAAACAGCAAGTAATAATAAAGAGCTATCAGCGAGTAAGGCAACAGAAGTGGAACCTGATTTAAGCGCATTAAAAACGCTTGATGTCGCAGGAACCATTATTATAGATAAGTTCAAAGCAAGTAATGCCAAGATGCAAAATGTAACTTCTGTGTTCTCCGTTAATCGTGGTGTATTAAAACTGACGAAATTCCACTCTGATCTATACGATGGTGCTATTGATATAACTGCGACCTTGGATGCTCGTAAAAGCACGCCCACGTATAGTATTAAACAATCAATTAAAGGAATACAAGTTGCTCCTTTATTGACAGATGTGATGGGTGAAAGCCTGATTGAAGGCAATGGTAATATGGCGCTGAATGTTTCAGGTAAGAGCTTAAAACCAAGAGCTTTAAAAGAAAACCTTAAAGGTAAAGTCTCTATTGATTTTGCCGATGGTGCGGTTAACGGCATTAATATTCCATTATTGATCCGTACAACTTATGCAAAAATTAAAGGAGAAAAAGTTAAAGGCAGCGATGAAGCTGAGAAAACAGACTTCAGTGCACTAACTGCCGACTTTTATTTATCAAAAGGAAATGCGACAACCAAAAATATTAAAATGGTATCGCCATTACTTCGTATTAATGGCGAAGGCTCTGCTAATTATGTGAATGAAACGGCAAACATGCTAATTAAAACATCAATCGTTGGCTCATTAAAAGGTCAGGGTGGTAAAGGTATTGATGATCTTAAAGACGTTACGATCCCAATACGAATTACAGGTCCATGGACTAAGCCAAAGTATAAGCTTGAGTTTGATGATGTGATGCAGCAAAAAGCCAAGAAAGAAATTGATCGCGGTATCGAAAAACTTGAAGATAAATATGGCGATAAGATTAAAGATAAAAAAGTAAAAGAAGCGGCAAATAAATTGCTGAAAGGACTTTTTAATTAATCTACCGTGATAATAATTGTTAAAAAATGGTCTGTAGTTGTTATTGATACAGACCATTTTTATTTGTTAAGAGATAATTTACCAATCTATGCCTTTCAGTGCTTTAATGCCTGAATCAAAAGCGTGTTTTACATTTCGAACTTCAGATACAGTATCGGCCATTTCAATTAACTCACGGTGCGCAGCTCGCCCAGTAATAACAACCGATTGCATTTTAGGACGGTTTTGTAATGCTGTTTTTAATTCATCAAGTTCGATATAACCATAAGTGACCATATAAGTCATTTCATCAAGCAAAACAAGATCGACAGATTCATCGGATAAGCTTTTTTTGCATTCTTGCCATACACGTTGTGCTGCTTCGGTATCTGCTGCTTTATCTTGAGTATTCCAAGTAAATCCTGTTTTCATAACATAGAAAGGGACACCATGACCTTCTAGTAAATTTCTTTCCCCACAATCCCATATCCCTTTAATAAATTGAGCAACAACACAATTTAGGCCATGTCCAACCGCTCTTGCTACTGTGCCAAAGCCAGAAGTGGTTTTTCCTTTCCCATTACCCGTAACAACAATTAACAAGCCTTTTTCTGTCTGCGCATCTTCAACACGCTTGTCGACATTTTCTTTGATCTTTGACTGGCGTTGCTTGTAGCGTTCATCTTTTTTATTTTGTTGTATCATGATTTATATTCCATTAAAAATAGGGGAGTGCCATCGATTATATTTATTTGAGATATAAAAAATCCCGATAGGAGAACCATATCGGGATTTATATTATCTATCAATGATAAAAGTGAATGCCTCTTTACTGACTAACCACTTTATAGATTGGGTCTTCTTGTACATTTATTTCAACCAAGCTACCCGCTTTATTTAGAAGGGCATGGCAATCTTGGCTTAGGTGACGAAGATGTACTTTTTTGCCTGCTTTAGAGTAACGCTCAGCAATAGTATCAACGGCTTCGATAGCTGAATGATCAACAACACGTGAGGCTGCAAAATCAATAATGATGTCTTGAGGATCATTTTCTACATCGAATAACTCTAAGAAATTAGCGGCTGAACCAAAGAAGATCGGTCCATTAATTTCATAAACTTTAGAACCTTCTTCGTTTACTGAGTTTGTCGAGAAGATGTGTTTTGCGTGTTGCCATGCAAACATTAATGCAGAGGCGATAACACCAACACCAACAGCAACAGCAAGGTCAGTAAGAACCGTTACGAGGGTTACCAATACAATGACAAAGAAATCTTGTTTTGGTACACGACGAGCCAATTTAAACGTTGCCCATTCAAACGTACCAATAACAACCATGAACATTACACCAACTAATGCCGCTAGAGGGATCATCTCAATTAATGAAGATGCAAATAGGATGAAGACTAACAGCATTACCGCGGCTACGATGCCAGATAAACGACCGCGACCACCAGAGTTAACATTGATCATTGATTGCCCAATCATCGCACAACCGCCCATTGCTCCAAATACAGAACAAGTAACGTTTGCTACGCCTTGACCAACACATTCACGGTTAGATTGACCACGAGTACCTGTCATCTCATCAATAACCGTTAAAGTTAGTAATGATTCAATTAAACCGATAGCTGCTAAAATAAGCGCGTAAGGGAAGATGATGTACAGTGTTTCTAAAGAAAGTGGAACATTAGGTACAGAGAAAGTAGGAAGAGAGCCTGCTAGTGTTGCTGCTTCATCACCACTCATTGTACGTAGGAAGTCTACAACAGTACGAGTATCTAAATCTAAACCTTGAACTAACCCTGTTACAACAATAATAGCCACTAAGGAAGAAGGCACCGCTGTTGTTAATTTAGGTAAGAAGTGAATGATAGCCATAGTCACTGCAACTAAGCCAAGCATTAGAATCATTTGGTCGCCTTGTAACCAATCTAAATTACCTAGTGCGTCAGGGGCTTTAAATTGACCAAGTTGAGCAAGGAAAATAACAATAGCTAAGCCGTTTACAAATCCGATCATTACAGGATGTGGAACGATACGAATGAACTTACCTAGTTTAAATAAACCTGCGGTAATTTGCAGAATACCAGCGAGTAAGATGGCTGCAAAAAGGTACTGTACGCCGTGAACTGCTACTAAGCTAACCATTACAACAGCCATCGCGCCAGTTGCTCCAGAAATCATTCCAGGGCGACCACCAATAACTGATGTAATTAAGCCGACAATGAAAGCAGCATATAGGCCAACCATAGGGTCAACACCAGCAACAAAGGCGAAAGCAACAGCTTCAGGGACTAGAGCTAACGCAACGGTTAACCCTGATAGAATATCATTCTTCACTGAATGATTAGAAAATTTTGGAAATTCAAACATTATTTTTAGATATCTTCTTGGTTGTTTTTCAAGCATAGTATGCGGCGAATCGTACAGAAAAGCGTGATGAACTTCAATGTATATTCGGAATTAGATATAAAAAAAGCAAGTTACATCGAAACGTAACTTGCTTAATTTTATTGGTTATTTATTTTTAAGGCGTTTGCCTAAAAAAATTATAAACCCGCTGTTTTCGCCATTGCTGCACTTGCTTGAGAAGTGGCTGTTTGACTACCAGCTTGTTTTGGATCAAAGCGCTCAGTTCTAAATGCAGCAGCCGTAACAGTGATTTCTTTAATCTCTGTTGGACCTGTTGCTTTAGTCATTCCAGAAGAAGCGTGACCTTTGTATTGAGGTTTTTCAGCAACAACAGTCGTCGTTGGTGCTGATGCCTCTACTACTGCAATTTCAGCAGGAGTTACAGGAGCTTCTTTTACTTCAACCTTCTGCTCCGCTACTAGTGCTTCTGCAGTTGCTGGTACTTCATTAATTACTGGATCCTCAGCTTGAGTTGTTGCTACAGGCACTTCAGCATTAACATGTTCAACCACAGGTGTTTCTGCTACTGTTTTTGCTTCTGCTTCATTAGCTGGAACATAAGGTAGTAATACTTTACCCATAGCCATCTCAGGGAATGCAACACCACCGATTTGAGCTTTTACCGTAGTGGTTTGACTTGCTTGGTCTTGTGCATTTTGAGTTTCATTATCAATGAACTTCTCTTGTTGGCGTCTTGCTTGTTTCATCTCTAAGATGCGAGCATAGTCAGGGTAAGCTTTACCCATCGCCATTTCAGGAGACGCAACACCAGAAAATAGACGAGCAGGATTCACAGGGCGACGTTCACGACGACGACGACGTTGACCACTTGCACGTAAGTGGCGAGGTGAACGACGGTTACGACGTTGGCCTTCTTTACGTTCTGTGTTCTTCTCAGTATTTGCTTCTGCAGGTGTAGTTACTTGTGCTTGGATTTCTGTTGTTGCTACTTCAACAGGAACTTCTACTTCCGCTTCTACTGCTTTACCTGTACGTACTTTCTTTTGCAACTGACGGCGTTGACGGCGTTGTTTAACTTGAACCGCTTTTTCGCGTTTTTCAGCTGGTTTATCATAAGGTTGTTCAGGTACTTGTTGTGCTTCTGCTGCTAATTGAAGCCCTTGCTCTGCAATTTCCTTACGAGCTTTAGGTTGTTTCGTTGGTTTGCTTTCAGCCGCTACTTTAACTGGCTTAGTTGCATTATCTTCAACTTTTTTACCACGACGATTATCAGTGCGATTTTCGTTGTTGTTGCGGTTATCATTACCGTTACGACGATTGTTGCGGTTATTACGACCATTTTCGTTACGACGACGATCATTATTACGGTTTTGATTACGACGCTGAGTTGGTTTTTCTTCTTCTACTTTTTTCTCAGTTTCAGCAGGTGCTGCTTCTGGTGCAGAGAAGAAGTTTGCAATCGCAGTGAAGAAACGACTAATAATACCCGGTTTTTCTTCAGCTGTTGCTTTTACTTCTGGTGCTTTTGTTTCTTGTACTTTCGCAATTGGAGCTGCTTGAGCTGGAGCACTGAAGCCTTGAAGAACAGGTTCTTCGCGTTTTCTAGGAGCAATATTAACCGCAGGGGCTTCTTTTGCTTCTGCTTCACGTAACGCTTCTAGTTTCTTAGGTAGAAGGTATGAAAGCATTTCTTGTTCTTCACCATCACGGATACGAATCACTTCAAAGTGAGGCGTTTCCATATCAGAGTTAGGAACAATGATTACACGAACATTGTGGAATTTTTCAATGTGCTGAACTGAACGACGTTTTTCATTGAGTAGGTAAGAAGCAATAGAGACAGGAACAACTGCAAGAACTTGAGTTGTATTGTCTTTTAGAGACTCTTCCTCAATTAAACGTAAAACAGACAGTGCTAGTGATTCATTATCACGAACAACACCGGTACCTGTACAACGAGGACAAATATGGTGACTTGCTTCAGCTAAAGACGGGCTTAAGCGTTGGCGAGACATTTCTAGAAGACCGAAACGAGAAATACGACCGATTTGAACACGAGCACGATCCATACGAACCGCTTCACGCATACGATTTTCTACTTCACGTTGGTGACGAACTGGCGTCATATCAATGAAGTCGATAACCACAAGGCCACCTAGATCACGTAGACGTAATTGACGTGCAATTTCATCAGCTGCTTCTAAGTTTGTATTTAATGCTGTTTCTTCGATATCACCGCCTTTCGTTGCGCGAGCAGAGTTGATATCAATTGATGTCAGTGCTTCTGTTGGATCAATAACAATAGAACCACCAGATGGTAAGCGCACTTCACGCTCAAAAGCAGATTCAATCTGGCTTTCGATTTGATAATGGCTAAACAGTGGGATTTCGCCTTCATACAGCTTAACGCGAGATAAAAAATCTGGGCGAATAAGTTGAATGTGTTGACGAGCACGGTCAAAGATTTTTGGGCTATCAATCAAGATTTCGCCAATATCACGACGTAAGTAATCGCGGATTGCACGAACAATAACGTTACTTTCTTGGTGAATTAGGAAAGGTGCTTGATTTGATTCTGATGCGTGCTTAACCGCTTCCCAATGATTTAGGAGTACGTTTAAGTCCCACTCAAGTTCTTCTGCAGATTTACCAACACCAGCAGTACGAACAATTAGACCCATACCTTGAGGTAGTTCTAATGTGCTTAATGCTGCTTTAAGTTGAGTGCGTTCTTCACCTTCGATACGACGAGAAATACCACCAGCTCGAGGGTTATTTGGCATAAGAACAAGGTAGCTACCAGCAAGAGAAATGAAAGTTGTTAAAGCAGCGCCTTTGTTGCCACGCTCTTCTTTTTCAACTTGAACAATTACTTCTTGGCCTTCTTTCAAAACGTCCTTGATGTTTGGACGGCCTTGATAAGTGTAACCTTGAGGGAAATATTCTTTTGCAATTTCCTTAAGGGGAAGGAAACCGTGGCGATCAGCACCGTAATCAACAAAAGCTGCTTCCAAGCTTGGTTCGATACGTGTGATTTTGCCTTTATAAATATTTGCTTTCTTAGATTCGTGACCAGGGCTTTCGATATCTAGATCAAAAAGGCGTTGGCCATCAACTAATGCGACGCGCAACTCTTCCTTTTGGGTTGCGTTAATCAACATTCTTTTCATTAGGGAATACTCATTACAAATTGTCGAGCTTGTTTGTCCACTTCCATTTCAAATGGTGCCAGATCCCAAGGCTGATTACATGTGCAGCCTCACGGCTGGAACTCAGGGATGCTCTAGGGCACAATCCACATCAACACTATCGATAAAATAGTGCTGATCCGCAATTATTAGCGGTCGTTAAAACATAAAAAATGGTTTAGGCATAACAAGCAAAAAAACTCAAAGCAGTATAGATGTCTTACGCCAATTGCCGCATCACCGCATTTGAGCAGTATATTTTTAGTTCTTTTGGTGCTTTTATGCTCACCAAGGTGAAGAAATAGCCATCTGGGCTGATTTCAGGAGCTAACTATAGCAGTCAGATTAAACCGCAGCAATCTTCATTATTTGAAAGTGAGCTAAAAAAGGTTCATCAATTAGAATTAAGACAGTAGAATGTAGAAATGACTGATGATAAACCTAAAGTGCAATTCGTCGATATTGATGACGATTTTGCAGGGCAACGAATCGATAATTTTCTTCTTGCCCGCTTAAAAAATGTCCCTAAAAGCATGATTTATCGAATTGTGCGTAAAGGTGAAGTTCGCGTAAATAAAAAACGCATTAAACCTGAGTACAAATTACAAGAGGGCGATATGGTTCGTATTCCTCCTGTAAAAGTACCAGAACCTACAGCGCCTGATTTACCAAGTGTTAAATTAGCTAAAGTGTCTGAGCTTGAAAGTTGTATTATTTATGAAGATGATCACCTTCTAATATTGAATAAACCTTCAGGCACAGCGGTTCATGGTGGCAGTGGTCTTAAATTCGGTGCAATTGAAGCATTAAGAGCTTTACGCCCTGATGCGCGTTTTTTAGAACTTGTTCACCGAATTGATAGAGATACTTCTGGCATTCTACTTGTTGCTAAAAAGCGTTCAGCATTACGACGACTACAAGAGCAATTCCGCAATAAGACAGTACAAAAATACTATTTTGCATTAGTGATGGGACAGTGGAAAAGCACATGTAAGGTCGTGAATGCACCTTTGCTAAAAAATGAAGTGAACAGTATTGTTCGAGTTAATTCGAATGGTAAACCTTCTGAGACGCGCTTTAAAATTTTAGAGAATTTTGAACAAGCGACCTTAATCCAAGCAAGCCCAATTACCGGTCGAACGCATCAAATCCGTGTACACGCCCAATATACTGGCCATCCTATTGGTTGGGATGATCGTTATGGTGACAGACGATTTGATGCTTATTCTGGACAGTTTGGTTTGGATCGATTGTTCTTGCATGCGGCAAATATCAAATTTACTCACCCAAGTACGGAAGAGTTAATGGATATTAGCGCACCAATGGAAAACAAATTAGAACGAGTACTAAAAGGCTTACGAGCTAAAAAATAGTCACACACTAATGCAATGGTAGCGATAAGTGTTATAGGTACTTATCGCTTTTCGTAGTTGTTATATAAAAACTAAAGCACTGAAAATCCTTGACGATCTAGCATATCAATCAATGTGATCAGAGGAAGACCAATTAATGTATTGGGATCTTTTCCTTCTAATTTATCAAATAACGCAATTCCTAGTCCTTCACACTTAAAGCTTCCTGCACAATGAAGTGGCATCTCTTTATCTATGTAGCTTTCTATTTGTTGTGTATCTAATGACCGAAAGTGTACGTGAAACTCCTCACAAAGGGTTTCAGCGACCATTGTGGTAGTGTTTAATAACGATAACCCTGTGTAGAAGGTAATGATTTGGCCGCTGGCTTTTTGAAGTTGGGAAATGGCTTTTTCGCGAGTCAGTGGTTTTCCAATAATATCGCCATTAATAACGCACACTTGGTCGGATCCAATGATCAAATGGTGTGGCTCTTCTATTCCACAAGATCGAGCTTTTTGTTCCGCTAATCGAGTGACTAGTTCTTTAGGTGATTCATTATTAAGCGGAGTTTCGTCACAAACGGGTGAAATTGCATCAAAAGGACACTGGATCTTCTCTAAGATCGAACGTCGAAAAGGCGATGTTGAGGCTAGAATGAGTTTTGATTGCATAAGTAGGTTCTTCTTCTTAAATTTTTCGTTTATTATTAGTGATACCAATTCCAGTAATTATCTGCTCATTATTACTGGTTAAATCACTTAATAGCTGCGCTAAAAAATAGGCTTGTAGAATAACTACTTATCATATTTTTTGTCTTACTCTTAAGTGATTTTCCTACGTAATAAATAGAACACTTAACTAATTACATTGGTATAACTCTGCTGAAATAGCAACTGGGAAGAAAAAAAGCATAATTTTTGCCATTTTTCTTTGACTCGAAGGCTTTAGAAAGATAAGATGCGCGCCCTATGCAAAAGGTAAAATTACCACGAACAGTTGATGCATTCCAAACCGCTCAACGAAGATTAGACTACGATGGAATCATCCAATCTAATATTTTAAAGCGTTTGGCTGAATCTACTGTAGATGTGAAAAGTGATGCTGAAGTCACTATGTCATTTAAAGTTGACGAACAACGACTAGCCGTTATCTCTGGTAAAGCTAACGTCACTGTGTTGTTGGAATGTCAACGCTGTAATGAAAATTTTGAACATCACCTAAATGTATCATTTAAGTGTACGCCTTTTTTAAGCGAAGAAAAGGCAGCTCTAATTCCTGAGGAATATGAGCTTGTAGATTTAAATGAAATGGGTGAAGTTGATCTCGTTGAGTTGGTAACTGATGAGTTCATTCTAGCGTTGCCGCAAGTCGCTATGCATGACATAAAAGACTGTCAGGTCAAATCTAACAATTTGGTATTTGGTGAAATTCCTGAAGAGGAAGAGAAACCGAATCCGTTTGATGTTTTAAAATCTTTAAAACAACAGTAATTGAGGAGTAGGGTCCATGGCCGTACAAAAGAGCAAGAAATCACGTTCAATGCGTGGCATGCGTCGTTCACACGATGCACTAACTACAAGTGCATTATCTGTAGACGCAACTAGTGGCGAAACTCACCTTCGTCACAACGTTACAGCTGACGGTTACTACCGTGGCCGCAAGGTAATCAACAAGTAAGGTTGACGCTTTGCAGCAGCTAACCATTGCAATTGATGCGATGGGTGGGGACTTCGGTCCCCAAGTTACAGTGCCTGCCGCCGTGCAGGCATTGTCACAATTCCCAGAGCTAAAAATTACTATTGTTGGAGATCGTCATGCGATTTCTACACAATTAGCACATCTAAATTATACCCCCAGCTCTAGATTTTCAATTGTCCATAGCGATAGTGTTATTGGCAATAATACGCTACCTTCAAAAGCGCTTCGACACAGTCATGGCAGCTCAATGAGAGTCGCCCTTGATTTAGTTTCCAGTAAAGATGCCCAAGCGTGTATTAGCGCAGGTAATACTGGGGCACTAATGGGGTTATCTCGTTTTACTCTAAAACTTCTTCCTGGTGTAGAACGCCCAGCATTGATCAGCCCATTACCAACGAAAAATAATCAACGTACTTGGATGTTAGATCTTGGCGCTAATGTGTCATGTGATGCTGAAACCCTGTTTCAATTTGCAGTAATGGGTTCTGAATTAGCAGAACAATCCTTAGGGCGTAAAGCGAAAGTCGCGCTATTGAACATCGGTGAAGAAGAAATAAAAGGTAATGATCAAATAAAACGTTGTGCTGAAATGCTACATCAGTGCCAAGATATTCAATTTATTGGTTATATCGAAGGTGATAAGCTTTATCAAGGCATTGCAGATGTAGTAGTGTGTGACGGCTTTGTCGGCAATGTTTGTCTGAAAACTAGTGAAGGCGTTGCGCATTTATTTTTAGAACAACTAAAATCACACCTAGTTACATCAAAATTCAAACAAATTTTAGCGAAATGGCTCTTTGGTGATGTCATTTCTTGCTTAAAAGAGCTGAACCCCGACCAGTATAACGGCGCAAGTCTGATAGGATTGCGCGGCATTGTTGTGAAAAGTCATGGAAGTGCAGATATTTCTGCCTTTAACAATGCCATCAAGGAAGCGGTTCATGAGGTCAAGCGACAAATACCTAACCGTATTAGTGATCGCTTGGAGGCAGTTTTACTCGAGAGGCACTATTAGTCTTCATGTATAGCAAAATTTTAGGTACTGGTAGCTATTTACCAGCACAAATTCGCACAAACGCGGATTTAGAAAAAATGGTCGATACTAGTGATGAGTGGATCTTAGCTCGAACTGGTATTAGTGAGCGTCGCATTGCCGGTGAAAATGAATCTGTAGCGACTATGGGTCATATTGCGTCTGTAAATGCAATTGAAATGGCAGGTATAGATAAGAACGATATTGATCTTATTATTTTAGCGACAAGCACTCCAACATATTCATTCCCCTCTGCGGCTTGTGAAGTTCAAGGGTTATTAGAAATTCAGGGCTGTCCAGCATTTGATTTATCGGCAGCTTGCTCAGGGTTTGTTTATGCATTGAGTGTTGCTGATCAACATATCAAAACGGGTATGGCGAGAAACGTACTGGTTATTGGCTCTGATGCAGTATCTCATACCTGTGATCCTGAAGACCGCTCTACGGTTATCTTATTTGGTGATGGTGCGGGTGCGGTTGTTATTGGCCAAAGTGAAGAGCCTGGAATTATTTCAACTCACTTACACGCTGATGGTAAGTTCGGTGAACTACTTTCTTTACCTGTCCCTTCTCGACAAAATGAAGAAGCAGACAAATGGCTACATATGGCTGGTAATGAAGTCTTTAAAGTTGCCGTTACACAGCTTTCTAATTTGGTGAAAGAAACACTTCTGGAAAACCAAATGGATAAGTCTGAGCTTGATTGGCTCGTTCCGCATCAAGCCAATTTACGAATTATTAAAGCAACAGCCAAGAAGCTATCAATGTCGATGGACCAGGTTGTTATTACTCTCGATCGCCACGGTAATACTTCCGCTGCAACAGTGCCAACGGCATTGGATGAAGCAGTACGTGATGGCAGAATTCAGCGTGGCCAAACGTTATTGCTTGAAGCATTTGGTGGTGGTTTCACTTGGGGTTCTGCACTCGTTAAGTTTTAAGTGAAGAGCTAGACATCTGTTTGATGATCTAGCTTCTTTTATGTGCTTATTTAAAGGAAATAATATTCATGAGCAATTTTGCTATCGTTTTCCCAGGTCAAGGCTCTCAAGCTGTTGGCATGCTTGCTGAACTAGGTGAGCAACACGAAGTGGTAACTAAAACTTTTGCTGAAGCATCAGAAGCATTAGGTTATGACTTATGGTTGCTTGTTCAAAATGGTCCAGCAGAAGATCTAAATCAGACTTTTCGTACTCAGCCCGCATTATTAGCGACCTCTGTTGCTTTATGGCGTGTATGGCAAGAGCAAGGATTAGCACAACCTTCTGTCTTAGCGGGTCATAGCCTTGGTGAATATTCAGCACTTGTATGTGCAGGTGTTATTAACTTTAAAGATGCAATCAAATTAGTTGAGCTTCGTGGTCAACTGATGCAAGAAGCAGTACCTGCTGGTGTTGGTGCCATGTATGCGATTATTGGTTTAGATAATGAATCAATTGCAAAAGCATGTGATGAAGCAGCACAAGGGGAAGTAGTTTCTCCAGTTAACTTTAACTCTCCTGGTCAAGTTGTTATCGCTGGTAACAAAGATGCAGTAGAGCGTGCTGGCGTATTATGTAAAGAAGCGGGTGCAAAACGTGCACTGCCTTTACCTGTATCAGTACCTTCCCACTGTGCGCTAATGAAACCTGCGGCTGACAAACTAGCGGTAGCGCTAGAAAGCATTGAATTTTCAGCACCAGTACTGCCTGTTATCAACAATGTTGATGTTGCTGCCGAATCAGATCCTGCAAAAATTAAAGATGCACTTGTTCGTCAACTATACTGCCCTGTACGTTGGACAGAAGTAGTAGAAACAATGGCCGAGCAAGGTGTAGAAACCTTATATGAAGTTGGACCAGGTAAAGTTCTTACTGGTTTAACTAAACGAATCGTTAAATCACTTAGCGCAGCAGCGGTAAATGATGCCGCTTCTCTTGAAGCTGCTAAGTAATTAAAGGGAATAGTAAATGATGAATTTAGAAGGCAAAATTGCCTTAGTTACTGGCGCTAGCCGCGGTATTGGTCGCGCTATTGCTGAGCAATTAGTCTCTCGCGGTGCAACGGTTATTGGTACTGCAACTTCTGAAAATGGCGCAGTTGCTATCAGTGAATACCTAGGTGAGAACGGTAAAGGTCTTGCTTTGAATGTAACAGATGCCGAATCTGTAGCTGAAGTGCTAAAAACCATCAATGATGAGTTTGGTGCGATTGATATATTAGTGAATAATGCGGGTATTACTCGTGATAACCTACTTATGCGCATGAAAGATGATGAGTGGATGGATATTATTGATACCAACCTAACGTCTATTTTCCGTTTATCTAAAGCCGTACTTCGTGGCATGATGAAAAAACGTAATGGTCGCATTATCAACGTAGGTTCTGTTGTTGGTACTATGGGTAACGCAGGTCAAACTAACTATGCTGCAGCAAAAGCAGGCGTAATTGGCTTTACTAAATCGATGGCTCGTGAAGTAGCCTCACGTGGCGTAACTGTGAATACTGTCGCTCCAGGTTTTATTGAAACAGACATGACAAAAGCCTTGAATGATGACCAACGAGCTGCAACACTATCATCAGTACCTGCTGGTCGTTTAGGTGATCCTAAAGAAATCGCAGCTGCGGTTGTATTTTTAGCATCTCCAGAATCGGCTTATATCACAGGTGAGACATTGCATGTGAATGGCGGCATGTACATGGTTTAATCACTAAAATTGATTTAAGGGTGACTTAGGTCAATTTTGGGTCAAAATTGCACTAAAAATCACGAATTTCGTGGTTTGACCAGCAATCTTAGCCTTGCAACTTTCTTATTAATGAATAGAATACAGCAAGTATCGCAAATCAGCGAAGTCTGTAATTAGGAAAATTAAAATGAGCAATCTTGAAGAACGCGTAAAGAAAATCATCATTGAGCAACTGGGTGTGGATGAAGCTGAAGTTAAAAACGAAGCATCATTTGTTGATGACCTAGGTGCAGATTCACTAGATACAGTTGAACTAGTTATGGCTCTAGAAGAAGAGTTTGACACTGAGATTCCAGATGAAGAAGCTGAGAAGATCACTACTGTTCAAGCTGCTATCGACTACGTGACTAGCGCACAGTAAGAAATACCCTCCAGGCGGTCATCTTGACCGCCTGAGTTTTTAATACGCTACAATCCCTATCTAAATTTCAAATAATTCCGGAGAAATATATCGTGTCCAAACGTCGTGTAGTTGTTACAGGCATGGGTATGCTAACACCGGTGGGTAACACTGTTGAAGCATCATGGAAAGCGCTGTTAGCAGGCCAAAGTGGTATCGTTAATATCGAGCACTTTGACACCACTGAGTTTACTACTCGTTTTGCAGGTTTAGTTCAAGACTTTAATGCTGAAGAGTATATGTCTAAGAAAGACGCTCGTAAGATGGATTTATTTATCCAATATGGCGTAGCTGCTGGCATTCAGGCATTAGATGACTCGGGTTTTAAAGTTACTGAAGAAAATGCTCACCGTATTGGTGCTGCAATTGGTTCAGGTATTGGTGGTCTTGGATTAATTGAAGCAGGCTACAAAGCATTTAGTGAAAAAGGCCCGCGTAAGATCAGCCCGTTTTTCGTGCCTTCAACTATCGTAAATATGATCGCAGGTCATATGTCGATCATGCGCGGTCTACGTGGTCCAAATATCGCAATTTCAACGGCTTGTACTACAGGTCTTCATAATATTGGTCATGCGGCTCGTATGATCGCTTATGGTGACGCTGATGCAATGCTAGCTGGTGGTGCTGAAAAAGCATCTACTGAGCTAGGTATGGGCGGTTTTGGTGCAGCAAAAGCACTATCAACAAATAATGAAAACCCTCAAGGCGCATCTCGTCCTTGGGACAAAAACCGCGATGGTTTTGTTCTAGGTGATGGGGCTGGCATGATGGTTCTTGAAGAATACGAACACGCAAAAGCTCGTGGTGCGAAAATCTACTGTGAATTAGTTGGTTTTGGTATGAGTGGTGATGCTTACCATATGACTTCACCAACACCTGATGGTTCTGGTGGTGCACTAGCAATGGAAGCAGCAATGCGTGACGCAGGCGTAACGGGTGAGCAAATCGGTTATGTAAATGCACACGGCACATCGACACCTGCAGGTGATGTTGCGGAAGTTAAAGGCATTAAGCGTGCTCTTGGTGAAGCGGGTACTAAACAAGTATTAGTATCGTCAACAAAATCAATGACAGGTCACTTACTAGGTGCTGCTGGTTCTGTTGAAGCAATCATTACAGCGATGTCTTTGGTTGATCAAATCGTTCCACCAACGATCAACCTTGACGATCCAGAAGAAGGTTTAGATATTGACCTTGTTCCACATACGGCTCGTAAAGTTACTGATATGGAATATGCTATCTGTAACTCATTTGGCTTTGGTGGCACAAACGGTTCACTGATCTTCAAGAAAATGTAATAACTTGTTTGTGAGACTTAATTAGTTTCCAAGAGTCAGTTACACTTTAAAGGCGGTTTGATATTATATCAAACCGCCTTTTTATTTATCAGTGGTTAGGAGCTATCATGTTTTGGGTTAATGGAATGGAATCTGAATCACTTCCCATAAGTGACCGGGCAACTCAGTATGGTGATGGTTTTTTTACCACCATGAAGGTATTAAATAAGAAAGTTTGTTTGTGGGATCTGCATCTAAATCGACTTAAAACCTCCGCAATACGATTAAATATTACAGATCCTGATTGGAATGCTCTTGATAAACAAATCACTGAACTTGGAACTAAAGTAATTAATAGTGGCGTTAAAATCTTAATAACAAGAGGAAGTGGCGGTAGAGGTTACTCTCCAGAAGGGTGCACAAACACGCAAGTTATTGTCTCTACTTTTGCACTTCCTGTTGATTATCAAGAATGGCAGCAGAAAGGGATAGACTTAGGTGTATCAGATATTCAGTTGGGACTAAATCCATTATTAGCTGGAATGAAGCACCTAAACCGCCTAGAGCAGGTACTAATAAAGCAATCAATGTCTAAAACAGATTATCTCGATGCTATTGTTCTCGATATTAATAACAATATCGTTGAGACATCTATAGGTAATCTTTTTTGGGTTAAGAATGATAAACTGTTCACTCCAGATTTATCATTAGCAGGTGTTGAAGGTGTAATGAAAGCGCATATTAAGAAGATTGCGAGCATTCATCATATCGGGATCGAATCAGTACATTGTGATTTTGATACATTAGCTTTTGCTGATGAAGTGTTTATCACTAACTCTTTATTTGAAATTGTACCTATTAATAAAATCAAACACATTCATTTTACCAAGCATACATTAACTTATTGGTTTCAGGAGAAACTGTACTCGTGTTGAAAAAACTTATTATCATTATTTTATTTTTGGCGGTCGCTGCACTTGGTGCTGGCTTTTGGGCTTATCAGCAGGCAATTAATTTTACTCAACAATCAGTAATGCTAGAGAAAGCTCAACTTGTTGAAGTTAAATCAGGAACAAGTTACCGAAAACTCATTCGTCAGTTTGAAGAAAAGAAATGGATATCGGACACTCAATGGGCTCGATTTACTCATAAATTAAACCCTCAATTAACTAATATAAAAGCGGGTACGTACTGGGTTGAACCAAATCAAACGTTAGCAGAAGTACTAACTCAATTTAAAACGGGTAAAGAGCATCAATTCTCAATTACTTTTGTTGAAGGTAGTCGTTTTTCTGAGTGGCAACAACAATTAGAGCAAGCACCTTACCTAGAACATGAACTTGAAGGAATGTCAGAAGAAGGCATTGCGAGTAAATTAGGCATAGAACGGTCTAAATTAGAAGGCCTTTTCTTAGCAGAAACGTACCATTATACGGCAGGCATGAGTGACTTTGATATTTTAGAGCGTTCTCATAATGCGCTAGTGGCATTATTAGATGCCGAGTGGGAAACGAAATCAGCCAATTTACCTTTAAAATCATCTTATGAAGCGTTGATATTAGCCTCTATTATTGAAAAGGAAACCGCTATCGATTCTGAAAGAGAGCGAGTTTCATCGGTGTTTGTTAATCGTCTAAAGCGTGGAATGCGTTTACAAACAGATCCAACGGTTATCTATGGTATGGGGGATAAATACGATGGTAATATTCGCAAGAAAGACCTCCGAACACCAACGGCATACAATACTTATACCATTAATGGCTTACCACCAACACCGATTGCAATGGCGGGTCCTGCATCAATAAAAGCAGCATTACATCCAGAAACGAGTCGTTATCTTTATTTTGTTGCTGACGGTACAGGTGGCCATAAATTCACTAAATCATTAGTAGAGCATAACAAAGCAGTTAGAGCTTACTTAAGAACGTTAAGAAATTAATCATGTCTAAATTTATTGTAATTGAAGGCCTAGAAGGCGCAGGTAAAAGTACGGCTATTATAAATGTATTAGCCACATTAGCTAAGCATGGTATTGAAAACCCAGTAACAACAAGAGAGCCAGGCGGAACCCCTCTTGCTGAAAAAATGAGAGAACTGGTCAAGCAAGGGCACCCAGATGAACCGTTAACAGATATGGCTGAATTGCTATTGTTGTATGCTGCTCGCGCACAGTTAGTTGGAAATGTGATTAAACCTGCTCTTGCAAAAGGTGAGTGGGTTGTCGGTGATCGTCATGATTTATCGTCGCAGGCATACCAAGGCGGTGGGCGTGGATTTGATCGTGATTTAATGAAAACGATGAGAGAGACGGTTCTAGGCGATTTCAAACCAGATTTAACCATTTACATGGACATTGATCCTAAGCTTGGATTACAAAGAGCTTCTGCTCGTGGAGAGCTTGATAGAATTGAGCAAATGAAATTAGATTTTTTTGAACGAAGCCGTGAACGTTACTTAGAGTTCGCAAACAGCGATGAAAGTATTATTACTATTGATGCGGGACAAGATTTAGACACGGTAACTCGCTCTATTGTGAATGCGCTGGAAACGTGGTTAGTGACTAATGGCAACTAAACTCTACCCTTGGCAGGAAGATATTTGGCATCAATGGCAGCAGCTTATAGCAAATGATAGGCTGCCTCACGCTATCTTATGTGCAATGCCAGAAGGGACTGGGCGAGATAAATTAGTTCAGTATTTTTCTGATACCTTACTTTGTTTAACTCAAGGCACTGAACCTTGTGGTTTCTGCCATAGTTGTGATTTGATTCAATCTGGTAATCATCCTGATTTGCACTGGATTAAACCAGAAGTGGAAGGTAAATCGATTTCTGTAGAACAGATCCGTCAATGTAATTCATGGGCACTAGAGTCATCGCAATTTAACGCTAAGCGAATGATTATTATCGAACCTGCAGAAAAAATGACAGAGTCTGCTGCAAACGCATTACTAAAAACATTAGAAGCCCCACCGAAAAACTGTCAATTTGTCTTACTTGCTAGCTCTTTGCATCATTTATTACCAACAATACGCAGTCGCTGCCAAACTTGGCAACAATCAGTGATCAGTGCTGAAGTGATTACTCAATGGTTACTCGAGACTGAAGAACTAACGGTAAATACGCAGTCAATTATTTTGAATCGATATTTACCGCTAGCGGTGAAGAGCTTTTATCAAGATAAGAAGCAAGCAAGCCATCAGCAGCTTCTTTCACACTTTAGTGTTTGTGTTCAATCTTCTTTTTGTAATACATCCGATGTGGTTAAAACCTTGCTAAAATTAGAGGATGAAGGCTTATGTTGGTTAAGTTACTTATTGTCTGATATACAGAAACGACAGCTAGGTATTGTAACTGATTGGATTCATTGTGATGAAAAAGAGACGGTAGAGAGACTAGCAACAAGCATCTCTTCTAATCTTATCTATAAGCAATATTTGAGTCTAAATACGCTAAGGCAACAACTCAATGATTATCCGGGCCTAAACAAAGAACTATTATTAACTCAGTGGTTATTTGAGTTTATTGGAGAATAATGTGTTAGTTGATACACACTGCCACCTAGACAAGTTAAATTATAATGATTTACATACTAATGTGGCTGATGTACTTGAAAAAGCAAAATTACGTGGAGTAGAGCAGTTTCTAACCGTAGGTGTTACTTTAGATGCTTTCCCCAATATGATGGAAATGATCAAAGATCACCCTGAAGTCCATGCGTCTTGTGGTATTCATCCATTAGATGTGGAATCGGAATTTGATTTATCTATTTTCCGCCAATATGCGGCCAATGATCGTGTTATTGCTATTGGTGAAACGGGGTTAGATTATTTTTATCAGCCTGAAAGCGCGTCTCGTCAACGCGACTTGTTTGAACAACAAGTTGAGGTGGCTGTTGAGTACAATAAACCATTAATTATCCATACAAGACAAGCTAGAGAAGATACCTTAGCAATTCTAAAAAATGGTCAAGCAAAAAAATGTGGTGGTGTTATTCACTGCTTTACTGAAGACTGGGCGTTTGCTGAAGCGGCAATAGATTTAGGTTTTTATATTTCAATTTCAGGTATTGTTACGTTCAATAAAGCCACTGAGTTGAAAGATGTGGTTCGTCGCTTGCCATTGAATCGTATTTTAGTTGAAACAGACTCCCCATATTTAGCCCCTGTTCCTTATCGAGGAAAAGAGAATCAGCCAGCATATGTCAGAGAAGTTGCTGAGTATATTGGCTTGCTAAAAGGGAAATCCTTTGAGGACGTTGCTCAAATAACGACGAATAATTTTAAAAATCTTTTTTTGAACAAATAAATTAAATAAGTTCACAAAGTAACCAAAAAAGAGAATTATACTTCTCTTTTTTTTATGGTTTTGATTTTTAGCAAGTTTTCGTTAAAAAAACGCTAAGTAATTGGTTGTGGTAGATGTTTATTTATACTATCTATTTTTGTTGCTAAAAATAACATTTAGCACCCTGGTGTTTTCAATTTTATGATTTTAAATCAATGACTTATGACTTATTGTGTTTTTTTGTTATTTTTGATGCGCCTCTCTTTTGTGATCACCGCAGGGTTTTAAAACAATAAATAAAAACATGCTAGAAACTGTTTTTACATAGGTCTATATTTAGCGACAGTTTGATTAGAGATACGATTACTTACAATTATGTTAGTTACATTAGGCGAGGGGGAATATTGCTGTAACGAGCTAGTTAGTAATTGAGTGTTTCAATTGTATTTATAATGATTAGGAGCAAAACATGTTTAAACACCTTTTTGCTAGTCTACAGAAAGTTGGTAAGGCGCTTATGTTGCCTGTATCAGTGCTTCCTGTAGCTGGTATTCTTTTAGGGGTTGGTGCTGCCAACTTTAGTTTCCTTCCTGAAGTGGTTTCTCACTTAATGGAACAAGCTGGTGGTTCTGTATTCGGTCAAATGGCTCTGCTATTTGCTGTGGGTACGGCACTTGGTTTTACAAACAATGATGGTGTAGCTGGTCTAGCTGCTGTTGTTGGTTACGGCATCATGGTTGCTACACTTAAAGTGATGGCGACAGTAATGGGTGTTGATGGCATCGAAACAGGTGTCCTTGGTGGTATCCTTGCTGGTGGTGTTGCAGGTTGGGCTTTTAACAAGTTCTACCGTATCCAACTTCCCGAGTACCTTGGCTTCTTTGCCGGTAAGCGTGCAGTGCCAATCGTGACAGGT
Organism: Aliivibrio sp.; assembly: GCA_024206155.1. Taxonomy (GTDB): domain Bacteria; phylum Pseudomonadota; class Gammaproteobacteria; order Enterobacterales; family Vibrionaceae; genus Aliivibrio. The sequence goes on along the minus strand of JAAGZR010000446.1, from coordinate 1,709 downwards.
TTTGTCTCTATCGCGCTAGGTTTGGTTCTTTCAGTAATTTGGCCTCCAATTGGTGGTGCAATTGCGACATTCTCTGACTGGGCTGCAAACCAAAATCCAGTGATGGCATTTGGTATTTATGGTGTTATCGAACGCTCTCTAATTCCTTTTGGTCTTCACCATATTTGGAACGTACCATTTTTCTACGAAGCTGGCTCTTGTGTTAACAGTGCTGGTGAGCAAGTAAATGGTATCATGACTTGTTTCTTGACTGCTGATGATGCATCTCGTGCTGCAGGTAATGGTTTCGGTCAATTAGCTGGTGGCTACCTATTCAAAATGTTCGGTCTTCCTGCTGCTGCAATCGCAATTGCACATTCAGCAAAACCTGAAAACCGTGCAAAAGTAATAGGCATAATGATATCTGCTGCATTAACTTCATTCCTGACTGGTATCACTGAACCAATTGAATTTGCATTCATGTTTGTTGCTCCAATTCTTTATGTTATTCATGCAGTGCTTGCGGGCGTGGCATACATGCTAACTAACGCCTTAGGTGTAGTACACGGTCATACGTTCTCAAATGGTTTCATTGACTTTGTAGTTCAATCTCCACGTGCAGAGAACATGCTGCTTCTAGTTGGTCTTGGCCTTGTTTACGCTGTTGTTTACTACGTCGTATTCCGCTTTGTAATTAAAGCGATGAACTTGAAAACGCCTGGTCGTGAAGACGAAGATGAAGCGGCTGTAACGGTTACTGGTTCTGAGCTTGCTGGTGAGTTAGTCGCGGCATTTGGTGGTAAAGAGAACATCACAAACCTTGATGCTTGTATCACTCGTCTACGTGTATCCGTAGCAAACGTTGAAGCCGTTGACCAAGATAAACTGAAAAAACTTGGTGCAGCTGGTGTTGTTGTTGCTGGTTCTGGTGTTCAAGCTATCTTTGGTACTAAGTCCGATAACTTGAAAACAGATATGAATGAGTGGATTAGCCATAACTAATTTGCGATTCTATCGATGAATAATAAAAGGAGACTTTCGAGTCTCCTTTTTCTGTTTCTGGCTTGAACAAAATCGAAGATAAGCACAGGTATTATCTTTCAGGAAATGAGACGTCTTGATTTGAGTCTAGCCAAGTAGGGTATTTTTTCATAATGGAGCGAAACAGCTCTGAATCAATGAAAGTCGTAAGCCAGTGCTTTACGTGTTGATACTTACTTTGGTTAAACCATTCAATATTAACGAACGCAAATTGTCGAATAAAAGGAAGAATAGCTAAATCAGCTAAGCTGTATTCATCATTAAATAGCATTCTCGAAGTAGAGAGTTGTTGCTCCAGTTTTTCTAAAAATAGCTCGCCTTGTTCACGATAATAGAGTTCTGTGTTCTCAGGGTAACGATCTGCATATTTGTATTTATCCAACCATCTTTTAAACACATGATCGTTTTCTTCTATCAATAAATACATAGAAGCTGTAGTTGATAATAGTAATTCTGAATCCTCTAAAGCCCACCTCATGATATCTATGCTTTCATCGATTACAGTATTATCTTTTTTAATTAAAACAGGCACAGTACCTTTAGGGGAAGCGAAAAGCATCGCTTCGGGTTTATGTTTCAATATGATTTCACGAAGTTGAACTGATTTATTGGAAAGGGCGATACTAAGTCGCGCTCGCATCGCGTAAGGGCAACGTCGAAATGAATAAAGTATGGTCATGGTTTTCCTT
>JAAGZR010000445.1 GCA_024206155.1 Aliivibrio sp. | reverse complement strand
TTTAGCGCCAGCGGGTCTGATTTGATTTATACAAATGCCAACTCCACCGCCATGCTTAGCGAGCAACATCATCTCTAAGTTCTTACCTCCTATGTCGTGTATACTATCTGCTACATCGATACCAAAGCAACTAATAGGTAAGCCACGATCAGTACCTGTGTTGCTAAGTACAGGGCTAGCAAGGTTAAGCCAGCCTTTCCAAATGTAATTAAAAAACGTTTCACTTAGCTCTGGTCTGTTAAGTCTACGCGCAACTGTCTTGCATACTCGCTCGTACGCATCTCTTGGGGTTTCGTCGTAGAGTAAATATCCCCCGGATATAGTTTTCTTGTATACGTCTGTGTCTCCCCACTCTGGGTAGTCAACTCCTTTTTTCCATTCATTATTCCACATCATTTAAAGAATAGCAATGCGTATGCTATCATCACGTTTAAATTAACTAATACTAAGTTCCATTGTTTTGCAACCCAAACTTGAGGCATTGAAAATAAACCTGCTAAAAAGTATATTACAACACCTGGTGTTTCAGGTAATAAATGGGGAGCGGTTATAAAAAAACCAGTCCCCATATAACCAAGCCTATTTGCCAGTCTCTCCGTAGGAGAAAGCTTCCTCTCTTTTACTAGGCTCTTCAGCCACTTTCTTTTTAAGCTCTGCGATTGCATCATCGTAACCTTCTAATTGTTTTAATATTTCTTGTTGACCAAATATCATGGTCTTTATATTCTCTAATTCATTTATAACTTGCTGCAGTACATTCGTTGTAGCAGCCATACGTTTTTCTAATGCATCAGTTCTACTCTGTTTCTGACCTTTCATATAATTGTTCTATTAATTCTTGCTCGTTAATTAGTTTACCAAATGTCTTCGAAGTCTTCACCTTCGTTAGCTTTCGAATAATCCGTCGGCCGAACCGCGAAAAAATCAGTATGAGTGAGCCCCCCGGTAAGATGATAGAACCAATCAAGATTATCTGCTGCAGCCTTGTCATACGCGAAGTACGAATCAAGGTCAGTG
>JAAGZR010000050.1 GCA_024206155.1 Aliivibrio sp. | reverse complement strand
TGCCGCCAGCGTTCAATCTGAGCCATGATCAAACTCTTCAATTAAAGTTTTTGTGGTCTTTCGACCGGCTCAATGAATACTGTTAAAATACCGCTAACTAGAAGCTAGTTAGGATATTTGAATTGACTGTGCCAAATAATCCTTCTCTATAAAGAGATGAGTTATTTGTATTGGTCACTAGTATCATTGATAAATCTTTCGACTTAACTTTTCAACGAGTGCCCACACAGATTGCATGGTCAAATTGTTAAAGAACGTTGACTTTCAATGCCTTAGCGTTAACCGCTTCAGCAAGTCAGGTGGCGTATAATACGCTTTTCTGATATTCAGTCAAGACAAAATTCTCATCTTTTTAGCCAGTTGGTTAAAAAGTGAAAACCTTCTTTTGACGTCGCTCACATTGCAATCAGTCGGAGCGAAATAAAAGCCCGTTCAGGGAACGGGCTCTCAAAAGTTGAGCCTGGCGATGTCCTACTCTCACATGGGGAGACCCCACACTACCATCGGCGCTATTACGTTTCACT
>JAAGZR010000444.1 GCA_024206155.1 Aliivibrio sp. | reverse complement strand
TCTTCATACGTACCACCAAACCCAAACACATTAACGCTATCATTGGTTTGAATAGGGTTTGTTGTTGAGTCAGAGAAGAAATGGATTTGTTGAGTATCAATGTGATTATTGAGTTCAGATACCGCGACATCATGCCAGTTACCCGTACCACCATTGTAATTATCGTAATAATCAGGGTGCGTATTTGGTGTGATAATATTCGCTTTTTGACCTGATGCTGACGTGATCTTCGTTATAGGATTACTGTCTAATAAACAGTGAGCTGCCGTTAATACGTATTTACCAGCGATAATCGTACCAGAGCAAGAATTATACTCATCGTCAGAATAGAGCTTTACAAAGTCATTTTGCTCGTTCCAATTTACGGATGTGCCGTTTTCAATAGCCAGTGCATTAAAAGATAAACCAGCCAAAAATAGTGCAATACTTGTTAATTTCATTTTTATAATTCCTATTGATTTTATAGGGCTAATTATACTATTGAATCTAGGGTAAGTATCTGTTTTTCTACTAAATTAAATATGATCTTTTAGTATAAAGGAATGGTACTTATGATCAAAAGTTATATGCCGTAAAAGGAGGTTTTTACACCTCCTTAATAACGATTACTTATTACTTATCGACACTCCGCAGTATAACCGTGACTGTAGTTATAGGTTGTTTGGGTGACATCATTCCAATAGCTGCAACTATTATTGTCACAACTACCGCTGCCATTTTTTGTGGTAGGAATTATCCCTTTTGAGCCTTTAATACATGGCGCACCAACTGAACGAGAGGTTAATACTTTGGAGTATGAACCTGCATTATCAAAGGGTATCAATGATAATCGAACCCACTTTCCCATCTGATTTGCTGTGGCTGTTGAATTAGATTCCGCAGGGCTTAAACCTGTGGTTGCATTTTCATAATTAGGTAATGCTTCCTGATAGGCTTTAGAGTCGGCAACCGCCTTCTCATACGTTACTTTTTCAGCTAAGGCTGAACCACTAAATACGCATCCGAGCAATACGGAGGCAATAATGTTTTTTTTCATCATATTCTCTTTATGTGAAATTAATTAACGGCATTCTGCTTTGTAGCCATTGTCATGATAAGAGTGGGTTGTTTTCGTTTCCCAATAATTG
>JAAGZR010000049.1 GCA_024206155.1 Aliivibrio sp. | reverse complement strand
CGAAACGTGTTGTGTACGACTAACCCGGTAGAATCTGAATTACATCAAGAAGCGTACGAGTGGGCGAAAAAAATCAGTGAACACCTGCTACCAAAAACGCGTGCTTATGCTGAGATTTGGCTAGATGGTGAGAAGCTAGAAACGACTGATGAAGAGCCAATTTTAGGCAGTAACTATCTTCCTCGTAAATTTAAAACTACCGTTGTTATTCCACCGCAAAATGATGTTGATGTGCATGCGAATGATCTGAATTTCATTGCCATTGCAGATAACGGAAAACTTATTGGCTTTAATGTATTAGTTGGTGGTGGTCTTGCGATGACCCATGGTGATACTGCAACTTACCCACGTAAAGCAGATGATTTTGGTTTTATACCATTAGAGAAAACCCTTGATGTTGCAGCTGCTGTTGTGACGACTCAGCGTGATTGGGGTAACCGTTCAAATCGTAAAAATGCAAAAACAAAATACACATTAGATCGCGTGGGTGTTGACGTCTTTAAAGCTGAAGTCGAAAAACGAGCGGGGATTCAATTTGAAGCAAGTCGCCCTTATGAGTTAACGGAACGCGGTGATCGAATTGGCTGGGTTGAAGGGATTGATGGTAACCATCATTTAGCATTATTTATTGAAAATGGTCGTTTATTAGATTATCCGGGTAGACCATTAAAAACAGGGGTTGCTGAGATTGCTAAGATCCACCAAGGCGATTTTAGAATGACAGCTAACCAGAATTTAATCGTTGCTGGTGTACCAGCGGATCAAAAAGATCAGATAGAGCAAATTGCTCGTGAGCATGGCTTAATTGACGATGGGCATTCAGAGCAGCGCAAAAATTCAATGGCGTGTGTGGCGTTTCCTACTTGTCCATTAGCCATGGCTGAAGCAGAGCGTTTCTTGCCTGAGTTTGTTACTGAGATTGAAGGTGTGTTGAAAAAGCATAACTTGCCAGAAGAAGACAATATTATCTTCCGTGTGACAGGTTGTCCAAATGGCTGTGGCCGTGCGATGTTGGCTGAAATTGGCTTAGTTGGTAAGGCGCCTGGGCGTTATAACTTCCATTTAGGTGGCAATCGTAGTGGTACTCGTGTGCCTAAAATGTATAAAGAGAATATTACAGATCGCCAAATTTTAGCGGAAATTGATGAGTTAGTAGGACGCTGGGCTACAGAGCGCAAAGGTAATGAAGGGTTTGGTGATTTTACCATTCGAGCCGGCATTGTGGATGAAGTGAAAGTATCAAAAAGGGACTTTTATGCCTAAATTGCAATTATCAGAGCTGTTATCATTAACGAAAGTTGAGCAAATATTACGATTATCGGAAGTCAATGCAGAGCTTGAAACGCTAACCGCTCAAGAACGAATTTTATGGGCGTTAGAGAACTTAGAAGGAAACCCAGCGGTATCCTCAAGTTTTGGTATTCAAGCAGCAGTGATGTTGCAATTAGTCACTGACGCAAAAGCGGATACTCCGGTTATTTTAACTGATACGGGTTATCTTTTTCCTGAAACTTATCTGTTTGTTGATCAACTTACCGAACGTCTTAAATTAAATCTGCATGTTTTTACTGCAGAAGAAAGTCCAAATTGGCAAGAAGCACGTTATGGTAAATTGTGGGAAAAAGGGGTTGAGGGAATTGAGCAGTATAATAAGCTAAATAAAGTTCAGCCGATGCGCAGAGCACTGGATCAACTCGAGGTAGGTATTTGGTTTTCTGGTTTACGTCGTGAGCAATCAAACTCTCGTGCAAACTTACCAGTACTTAGTATTCAAAATGGAGTGTTTAAATTTTTACCCGTGTTGGACTGGAGTAATAAAGATGTCCATTACTTTTTAGAAGAGCGTGGTTTGCCTTATCACCCATTGCGTGATGAAGGTTACCTCTCTGTCGGTGATACCCATACGACTCAGAAGTGGGAGCCGGGGATGAAGGAAGAGGAGACTCGCTTCTTTGGTTTAAAAAGGGAGTGTGGCTTGCATGAAGATGACGGTGAGACAGCTGGTTCAGGAATATAACTAGTTTGCTTTAATGAAAAAAAGACAGCGAAATCATCGCTGTCTTTTTTATTTATAAACTATTTCCACAGTGAAGTGAGAGAGTCTATTAAACCTGAACTTGCATTTTGTGATGTTAGATATTGAGTGATTAGAGGGGTAAATTGAGAGATAAGCGTAGGGTCTAAACCGAGTGCAGAGAAAGCGGTTTTTACGCTGTCCATATTTGATATCATACTAGCCAAGCCCGCGGGAATAGCTCCTGTTAGTGACTCAAGCCCAGGAATCATACTATTTAGCTCTGAATTTTCTGTGCTTGATAGGTCATGTCCTGCCATTGCTAATAATGCGCCAGCACCACCAGCGGCTTGCTCTGCTGAGATCCCAAGTTTATTGGTAAGCATTTCGACAAGAGGATTAGATGCGGTGACGTGCTCTGTCTTTGTTTCCT
>JAAGZR010000443.1 GCA_024206155.1 Aliivibrio sp. | reverse complement strand
TTAAAATTCACATTAATCGTCATCAGGAGAACTATTCTCCCTGACTAATTTTTACGCAACACAGTACTCATCATAAGGGGAATTAATATTCCTGCCCACGTTACTCATACATTATTACATTTGTCATGGATGCATTGCTTTCTTTCGAAGTGCCGTATCGAGTTGTGTAATTACAGTTCGGTGCGCGGTTCGACAATGTAAACTAAAAAGAAGCAGTCGTCCTTTGCTTTCTTTCAGTGTGCCGTATCGACTTGTGTTATATAGTTCGGTGCGCGGTTCGGCAATGTAAACTAAAAAGAAGCAGTGATCCTTCGTTTTCTTTCGATGTGCCGTATCGAGTTGTGTTTACAGTGCAGTGCGCGTCGCGCTGTGTGTTTGACGTATGTGGTGTTACTGAAAATATTTTCATGCATCGTTGGTTTCAAAACTGTACCGGTTTCGGAGCACGCCATTACATTGTATGCTGTTCATTTCATCATTGTACGTGCAGTATCATGTTGTGTTGGACAATGAAGTAAATGGTATCAATCATGAGAGATTCTGCCCGGCTGTGTTTTGTAATTCTTGCAATATTGCTTGTATTGTAATTCACTTGTGTGACGTCACCATGACGTCACTGCTTGCATGGCATGCATGCATTCCAGGTACGCTGGCATGTGGCCAATGTCATGAATGTATTCCCGGACAAGTTTTCGTGCACAGATCGAACGATAGCTCATTTTAATCACAGAGCTAAATTAGATCGGGCTTTATAACAGTTGTCGAAAAAATAACACAAATTCGCGATGTAAACGCTACAACTATTTATTTTTCTTGGATGCTTATAATACATTTAAGGATTTGATACGAATCCACCTCCAATTGCTAGCTTTAGCTCTGGGGGGCCAACGAATCATGATTTGAATCATTACTCTGGAGATAAAACAATAATTGTCTTT
>JAAGZR010000442.1 GCA_024206155.1 Aliivibrio sp. | reverse complement strand
TGCTTTCTCAGCTTCAAGCTGGTCGTTTTTACGTTGTCGTTTTTCCTTTTCTTTACGAAAAGCAGCATAACTTTGTTCTTTAGTCATACTGGTATTAGCCTGTTGTTGGTCGGCTTCTTCTTCGATATAAAATTCTTCTTGCTCGGTTGCCTCCGCTTGTGGTTTAGCTTTGGTTGTCTCTGACTCAGTTACCACGACCTTATCAGGTTGAACAGCGTCCTCTTGTATCTCCAATGTATTGTTACCAGAATCCATTTGTTAATCCTCGTTAAATGGTGAACGATAATGATAGAATTAGCCCTCTATCAATAGGCAAGTCAATTATACTAAATAGTAGTCAAAAATGCTAACTGGTTAAATTAGCCAATAGCTAGTAGTACAATTCACTATATTTTAGGCAATAAAAAACCCCAATTAAGGGGCTTTGTTTTTACTTACAGCGACATCTTGTTCTTTAGTTCTTCCGCTGCTATCTGGACAAAATCCACAACAGCTAAGTTATTTAGGTCTAGCTGCTCTTGGTCTGACTTAACAACATGCTCCTTATCACCATCAAAGCATTTCATTTCATATTCATCTGGTGACATAAAATCCTTAACGTAAACCATGAATATTTCACGGTCAGCAATATCGTCTACAAGTTGATACTGCTGCATTGTGAATACTCGATAGTTTAGTATTGTGTCAGGTTTTGGGTTTAGCATTAATAGCTTTCCTCTTTGTTTGTTAGGGCTT
>JAAGZR010000441.1 GCA_024206155.1 Aliivibrio sp. | reverse complement strand
TGTCAACGTATGAAGACAAAGAGGAATATGAGAAAGCAGCTATAATTAAAAGAAAAATAGAAAGATTACAAACTAAATACGGAAAATTATGATAAAACCTATGCTAGCGCATAAAGTAAATGAGAACAGAATTGATTTCTCAGAGAAGGTTTTTATACAACCTAAGCTCGATGGCGTGCGCTGTATATTTACTAAAGATGGTGCGTACTCACGTACTGGCAAACAGTTTTACAACTTACGACATATTGAACTAAGACTTGAAAGATTCTTCAAAGCACAACCTAATGCAGTGCTTGATGGCGAGCTATATAATCATGCTCTAAGAGACGATTTTGAGCAAATCATATCATTAGTCAGAAAACAAAAACCAACTGACGAGGACCGCCGAAACGCACAGCATCTCATACAATACCATGTGTATGACATGATAGCTGAAGGTCCTAGCTATGAAGACAGGCTTAACTGGCTATTGTCAAGTAAATATCTGTGGTCAAACGTAGTTGTTTCTGTTGAAACTATACAGGTTAACAAGTACGAAGAAGCTGCTAACGTACACTACGATGGCTTTTTAAAACAAGGTTACGAAGGCTCTATACTAAGACTTAACGGTCCGTATGAGCAAAAACGTAGCTACAACCTACAAAAATTCAAAGACTTCAGTGACACCGAAGCTACTATTATTGGCTATGAAGCCGGTAAAGGTAAGTTCACAGGTCTTATCGGTAAGTTTTTAATGGTAGATGATGATGGTAACAAGTTCGGTTGTCCAATCGGTAAAGGTTACAACTACTCAGATCGTCGTTATATACTAGAAAATATTCACGACTATATCGGTAAAGTTGCTACATTTACGTACTTCGAGCGTACTAAAGCTGGTAGCTACAGACACCCGCTGTACAAAACCCTTAGAAATTATGAGTAAACTAATATGGAAACTTTATAATGACAATATGATTAGCGAAGAAGTTGCTCATATGTTATTAGATAAGCACTACGAATGAATATATTTTATCTAGATCACGATCCTTACAGAGCTGCTAGTTATTTCTATGACAAACACAAGGTAAAGATGATATTGGAATCAGCTCAAATGCTTTGCACCGCACATCACGTGTATGGTGATCCAAACGATGTGCCTTATAAACAAGCACATTTAAACCACCCGTCTACTATATGGGTAAGGGAAAGCAGGCCAAATTATTTTTGGTTGTACGAGCACATGATAGCGTTAGGGCAAGAGTATACTAAAAGATATGGTAAAATCCATATGACTATAGATAAATGCAGATACGCATTAAGCTTTTGTCCTGACGGTATTACTTCTGAAACATTTACAGAACCACCGCAGTGTATGCCTGACGAGTATAAAGTTAATAACGATAGCGTTACAGCATATTGGAATTATTATGAAAACGAAAAACACACAGTAAAAAACAAAAATGAGCAGAAAATTATACGACCACATTATATCAGTTAATTATGGACAAATTAAAACAAAAGTTAAAGCTTTTCAAAAGAAAAAAGCGCCACGTAAAGTATCTGGAAAATAGCATTTGGCATCTAAAGTATCAAATACTTAATGACGCATTAGTGTTAAAAATAAATGAAAATAAAGTTAATTTATTTCATAAATATAACAAACGACTCAAACTAATAACATTTTTAAAATGAGTAAAACTAAAGAATTATTTATGAGGCTTAGAGAAGAAGATGATTTTATAAAC
>JAAGZR010000440.1 GCA_024206155.1 Aliivibrio sp. | reverse complement strand
TCTGTTAATAATAGTAATTTATCTGCACCAGCTAAAATACCCACTAACGCAGAAAGATTATCGTTATCACCCACTTTAATTTCATTGGTTGCTACTGCATCGTTTTCGTTAACAATAGGTACAATATTATTTTTAAGTAGAGCAGTTAGCATATCTCGTGCATTTAAATAACGCTCACGGTCATCTAAATCTGCGCGGGTAAGTAGCATTTGACCAACATCAACACCATAAATACCAAATAAACTCTGCCATGCTTGAATTAAGCAACTTTGACCGACAGCAGCCAGTAACTGCTTGTTGGCCATGGTTTTGGGTAGTTCGGGGTAGTTAAGATGCTCACGGCCAGCGGCGATAGCCCCAGACGTAACAACAATAACTTGATGGCCAGCTTTTTTTAGCTGAACACATTGGCGAACTAACTCAACCATGTGTGCTCTGTCTAATTTTAATGTGCCACCTGTGAGTACACTTGTACCAAGTTTAACGACTATGGTTTGAGATTGTGTATTCAATTCCCTACTACCTATTTTACTTAATAAATGATGTGATTATTACGACGATAATCATCGTAATATTATTGGAATAACTGTAACTACTTTTAGCAAGCAAATCAGAACAGTACAAGCCTAAAATAGCATTTAATAACATTTCACTTTAATAAGATGGATAAAAAGTCAGATTATTGCTTCATCTCTTCTTTTATCCACTCAATCATCTGATTTAATGCCTCTTCGTAGCCACTATGCAAGGTCTTACTTTTTAATTCAACCCCTTTACCATACTGACTAAATAAAGATGCCAACTTATTATCAGACTTTGGTGAAACAGGATCACCTTGTAATCCAATCGAAAGGATTGATACTGGTGTTTTTCTTCCTCCTGATAAAAATCCTTGATTCTTTAATGACCAGGCTTGCATTTGACTTGTGAGGCTATTGATATCAACAACTTGCTTTACTAGTCGAGAAGCCAATACATCCAAATACATCTTAGGCATTTTTTTCAAGGAAGCGGAATCAGATAATATATTATGAATTGGAGCGCCTAAGGCAACGCAAGCCTTTAACCTGCTTGGTTCCAAAAAGGAGAGACGTAATGCAACATTACCACCAAATCGAAAACCCATAACCGCAGCATGGAAACGGTCTACCCATGGGATATTTGGCAAATAGTTAAGCACAGCCTGATGTAAACAACTAGAATCTTCAGTCAAAGGCCAATGAGAACTATGACCAATAGATGGCATGTCTAGCGTTAACATTGCGATATTGTTTGGCGCTAGAAAATCTCGATACAAACGCCACATGTCCGTTTGTAATGAATCCATCCCTCCACTAACAATCACTACAGGCAAAGGCTTTTCTGTGCTTGGCAGGTGCAAATAACAGGTGATTTTTCGTCCCTGATAAGGAACAAATATTTTCTCTACTCGATGAGACGATTCTTTTGCTGCCATCTCATACGCTTGATTGGCAAGAACCTGAGCTTGAGTTGCAAGATTATCCCCTTTTATATGCGGATATCCGGCAATACTAAAATAAAGACTGGCTTTAAAGAGCTCCTCCGCGGCTTCATCTCCTTTCAGATCAGCTGCTCTTTTTTGGTGATCCATTCCTGCATGAATCCACTCATAAGCCCAATTACCAGAGTGATAGCCACTGACGGTATCTAACCATTCATCACGAGTTCTATGTTTGTTACTATTCGCAATTCGAGCAAGCAGTAATTCTAACTCTATCGGCTCTACACCTTGCCAAATCCATTGAGGTCGACGTAGTTCTCGATACCAACGACGATCATGAATATTAGAAGATATTTGCTCTGCACTGCTTGGAAGATAAGGAACAAGGCCTGAGGTTTCTAAGGCTTGTTTATTATTTTTAAATAATTTAACGGAGAGGTTTTCACTTTCAGGCTGAGTCATATATCAACTACCACTAATACAAAGGTTCATAGCCATTACTATATACTGAAAGAGAAATAAGAAATACGTAGAGTGTAATAAAATCAAATTCAAGGCAAAAAAAATGGTCCCATTTAAGGACCATTAATCAATTAACTTGCGATTATTTTTTCGCAATAGGATCAACGTATGTTACCGCCATATCCCATGGTTGCTCAATCCACGTATCTTGTGGGATATCTACAATGTAAGTATCCACTAAGTGAACTCCTGCAGGCTTAGCACATACAGTTACTAGTTTACCTTTAGGATACATTTCACGTAATTTAACTGCTGTCTCACCACTATCAACAAGATCATCAATGATGATAAAGCCTTCACCGTCACCTTCCATTGCTTTAACCACTGTCATGTCACGCTGATGATCATGGTCATAGCTTGAGATACATACTGTATCAACATAACGGATATTTAACTCACGAGCTAGGATAGCAGCAGGAACTAAACCACCACGGCTCACAGCCAAAATACCTTTCCATTGTTCCGCAGGAAGTAACTGCTCAGCAAGCTGGCGAGTATACATCTGCATGTTGTCCCAAGTGATTACAAATTTGTTAGCCATAATAGACAAAACCTCTAAAAAGCATAGACAACAGACTATGCCGTAAAAATAAATTTCAGCGTGAATAATGCAGTAAGAACCCAAACACTGATGTGAACATCACGACCTTTACCACTTAGCAATTTAATTGCCGCATAAGAAATAAAGCCTAAAGAAATACCATCAGCAATAGAGAAGGTTAAAGGCATTAATAAGCATACCACAACAACAGGGGCTGCTTCAGTAAGATCTCGCCAATCAATGCTCACAAGACCTGACATCATTAAAATTGCCACATAAAACAATGCACCAGCGGTTGCATAAGCTGGAACCATACCAGCTAAAGGTGAGAAAAATAATGCAAGAAGAAATAATACTCCAACAACAACCGCAGTTAAACCTGTACGACCACCAGCGGCCACACCTGCAACGCTTTCAATATATGACGTAGTATTTGATGTACCTAATAAAGCACCAATAGATGTTGCAGTGGAGTCAGCTAATAATGCTTTATTTAAGCGGGGGATATTTCCATCTTTATCCATGATGCCTGCTTTCTGAGATACGCCGACTAAAGTCCCTGCTGTATCAAATAAATCAACAAATAAGAAAGCAAAAACAACAGTCAACATGCTCAGTTCAAACGCACTAGAAAAGTCTAATTGTAAAAATGTTGGTGCGATACTTGGTGGCATTGACATGATGCCTGCGTATTGAACATCACCGAAAAGTAATGAAAGAGCAGTAACGGCTAAAATAGCGATCATGACAGCAGCTTTATAACCACGATGAACCAATGCAATCGTTAAAAAGAAAGCCAATGCCCCCATTGCAGCAGGAAAACTATTAATAGCTCCCATTGAAATTAGGGTTGCAGGGTTATCAACAACGATACCTGAATTTTTTAATGCAATAAAAGCCAGAAATAAACCAATACCCGCAGAGATACCTGTCCGTAAAGAAAGAGGTATTGAATTAATAATTAATTCTCTAATTTTAAACAAGCTTAATAATATAAATAGCACACCAGACATAAATACAGCAGCTAATGCAACCTGCCATGTATGCCCCATACCTAAAACAACGGTATAAGTGAAGAAAGCATTTAGTCCCATTCCTGGAGCTTGCGCAATTGGGAAATTAGCAACAAATCCCATAATAAAACAACCGATTGCAGCAGCAATACAAGTTGCAACAAATACTGCACCTTTATCCATACCGGCATCGGCTAAGATAGCTGGATTAACAAAAATAACATAAGCCATGGTTAGGAAGGTGGTTAACCCTGCAATAATCTCAGTACGAATATTTGTACCGTTTTCTTTCAGTTTAAATAGTTTCTCAAGCATTTGAGTAATTCCTAAAGTTTTTATTGCAATCTAAACGTTTGCGTAATCGATTGGCTGAGGATTATAAAGAGGAATTATAGGAATTTCTAGCGATAGTTACCCTTTTACTATGTAAATAGTAAATAAAGTGAATACCTTGTTCTAATCATTAATTTTTATTATTTAAAGTCAGTATTTTAAAGTGGAAATAGGCTTTTGAAGGGATTTAACAGGAAAATTTAGGTAAAAAAAACGCCACCCAAATGATTTGGCTGGCGGAGAATTAAGTCACCCTTAATGGGGTTAATTGAATTCCAATTAAAGGGGTATTACTTTACTGTATAAAACCGTGGTTTTATTAGTAACCAAAGCAAGCTGGGTATACAAATTGACTTGTATAAACAGAGCGTTGATTCCAGAAACTTGAAGAACTTAAACAAAACATATACATCACCTTATCAATTGATAGTTTTAAACATTAAAATTGATCTCGGTTCCTTGGAGGCGATAAATCGGACTCATCCTTTGAGCATTTCTTGCTTGCTGTAACAGCAGAGGAGTCAACTATACCATTATGAAATTTAATTACAACAAAATATGACACGCATCACACTTAACGAATTAATCCTCTTATTAAGAACGAACATTAAGTAATTTAATTACTTTAATCTTTGCTATTAAAAAACACTCCATTTTTCGCACTTTCTTTATGACTTCTGATAATGTATTTACAATATCAAACAGAGTAATTAGCTAAATTCATAGGTATACTTGTTTCAATTAACAATCAATAACTCAAATGAATAGAGCATTTCTAAATAAATAATGCTTTCAAAAGGAGATCCTTGTGTCTGAGATCAGTCAACTTACCCCTCAACCACTTTGGCAGTTTTTCGATAAAATTTGTTCTATCCCTCACCCTTCTAAGCATGAAGAAGTGCTCGCTCAATACATTATTGATTGGGCAAGAGGTGAAGGTTTAGATGTACGTCGTGATCCTACTGGTAATGTGTTTATCAAAAAACCAGCGACCACGGGTATGGAAGATCGTAAAGGAGTTGTACTTCAAGCGCATATCGACATGGTTCCACAGAAGAATGAAGATACCGATCATGACTTTACACAAGATCCAATTCAACCTTACATTGATGGTGAGTGGGTAACCGCTAAAGGAACTACTCTTGGCGCTGATAATGGTATGGGTATGGCTTCTTGCTTGGCTGTGCTTGCTTCAAAAGAGCTTAAACATGGTCCATTAGAAGTATTACTTACTATTGATGAAGAAGCGGGAATGACTGGTGCTTTCGGTCTAGAAGCGGGTTGGTTAGAAGGCGATATCCTTTTAAATACCGACTCAGAGCAAGAAGGCGAGATATACATGGGCTGTGCTGGCGGCGCTGATGGTTCAATCAAATTGAATATCGAGCGTGAAGCATTACCTAGTGGTTATGTAACTCGTCAAATTACACTAAAAGGCTTAAAAGGCGGTCATTCAGGTTGTGATATTCACACTGGCCGTGGTAATGCAAACAAATTATTAGGTCGCTTCCTTGCTGGACACGCTGCTGAGCTTGATTTACGTCTTGTAGAATTCCGTGGTGGTAGCTTACGTAATGCTATTCCTCGCGAAGCATTTGCAACAGTAGCCGTACCCGCTGAAAACGAAGCGAAACTAGCTGAATTATTCACTTTTTATACTGAGTTATTAAAAGAAGAATTAGGCCGTGTTGAAACAGATATTGTTACATTCAATGAAGCAGCATCTACTGAAAATACATTAACGTCAGTAACTCAAGCACGCTTTATTGCTACTCTTAATGCATGTCCAAACGGCGTCATCCGTATGAGTGATGATATTGAAGGTGTTGTAGAAACGTCTTTAAATGTTGGCGTTATTACCACTGACGAAAGTTCTATTACTATTCTATGCCTTATCCGTTCTCTGATGGATTCAGGGCGTAGCATGGTTGAAGGTATGCTTTCATCTGTTGCAGAACTGGCTAGTGCACAAGTTACTTTCTCAGGGACTTACCCTGGTTGGAAACCTGATGCTGATTCTGAAATCATGCATGTTTTCCGTGATGTTTATGAAGGTATTTACGGAAATAAACCAAATATTATGGTTATTCACGCAGGTCTTGAATGTGGTCTATTTAAAAAGCCTTACCCAGAAATGGATATGATTTCATTTGGTCCAACAATCAAGTTCCCTCACTCACCAGATGAGAAAGTGAAAATTGACACCGTTGCTCTTTATTGGGAGCAAATGGTAGCTATCTTAGAAAATATCCCTAAGAAATAATCCATTACTTGTTAATAAAAAAACGGTCAGCATATGCTGACCGTTTTTGTTTATACCAATAGCGTTGGTATTATAAATATACTTTCGGGTTGGTAGCACCCCAGATAACGTATAGCTCAGGCATACTACGGCTGCTAAATGCTTCCATTTCTTTAGTTTCAATCGTCTCTTCATTTTGAGAGCCAAAAAGAACCACTTCATCACCTGGTTGAACATCAGCAATATCGGTAACATCTACCATAGTAGTATTCATAGACGTCACACCCACTACATTTGCTTTCTGGCCATTAATTAATACGTAGCCATTATTACCAATAGAGCGTACGTAACCATCAGAATAGCCTAATGGTAGGTTAGCTAGAATAGAATCACGTCCCAATACATAAGTACTGCTGTAGCCAATAGTGCTGCCTTTTGGTAAGTAATTTAAAGATGCCACAGAGGTTTTAAAGCGAACAATGCGCTGGTACTCTGGATTACTTGGCATATCACCATAAAGTAGGCCACCAGGGCGAACCATATCTAAATGTGCTTCTGGTAGGTTAATTGTAGTGTAAGAGTTTGCTACGTGTAGAGTGATATTTTCACGATTTAACTGAGCTTCATCAATCAACCATTGGCTTTCTTGTTTGAATAAGTTCAGCTTTGTACGGATCTCTTCAACTGACTCATTTGGGAAGTGAGTCATAATGCCAACGATATTAACATGACCATTAAAGGCAATATTTAACGCTTCTTTCTTACCTTGTAACTGAGTCAGATCTAAACCATTACGCCCCATACCACCAGCATTTAAAGCTAAGTGTATTGGAATAATTGTATTATTTTTTTTTGCTAATTTAGCAATGGTATTAGCTTGCTCACTTGAACCAATTAACTCTTCAATTTGGTATTCTAGACCTGATTGAATTTCATTTGGTGTTGCTGCGCGTACACGCATGATTTCGCCTTCGAAGCCTTTAGCTCGAACAATACGTGCTTCTTCATTACTAGTAATACCGATGCATTCTACATTGCGATCAATCACTGATGCCATTAGGCCTTCAATGCCATTACCATAAGCATCTGCTTTCATAATTGCACACACTTTAGTCCCTTCTGATAAGGTCTGTTTTAGCGTATCAATATTATGTTGAAAAGCCTTAGTATCAATCTCTAACCATGCATTGGTTTGTTTAATTTTCTCTTGATTCGTTAACGTATCTAAAGAAAGTAAAGGAGCTGAATTCGCTACTGCTGGAAAAGCCAAGCTTAACGCCAATGCACATTTTGTAAACTTCATAGACAACCGTTTCTATATAATAATTATCTTATAAATTTTGAAACGAGATTATATATTGCTTATTTTATCAGCTCTACAAAAAATAGCTTATATTACATACAGCTAAAACACTTGTAACAATAGCCTTAGAAAAAAAACCTATCGCACACGACTGGCTCTCACTTTGTAAACATAAGTATCATTATCATTACAGCACGTTCTTAAATCAAACTTAATTGCTGAAAAACCTCTCTATCTTTAAGCATAACACTCACTCCTATCAGTCTAATTTCTCGATTCTTTTGCCTTTCTAACACTTCGATAAGTAACTCTTCAAAAAATGGTAAGGTAAGGCTGGAATGAACATGCTCAATTGTTGTTTGTTGAAAATCAGCAAATTTAATTTTAATCCCCTGTTTAGCAATACCTAAAGAACCATTCGCTTTAAGTAAACGTTTTTCTAGTTCTGGGTATAATTTAGTCTGAATCACCGACCAACACTCTTCAAAAGAATGAATGTTATGAGTAAACGTTCTCTCTACTCCTACTGATTTTCGATTCCGTTCAGTAATCACTTCTCTCTCATCAATTCCATGCGAGCGCTTCCAAAGTGAAGCCCCCATTTTTCCAAACCTTAACAATAACTCTCGTTGTTCGCATCGTTGAACATCATTGCACGTATATAAACCAAATTGGTGTAGACGCTCTAAACTCACCTTACCAACACCGGGGATTTTCTCTAACGGTAATCCCTTTATCTCACTCATTACTCTCTCTGGGGTGATAACATATTGCCCGTTGGGTTTATTAAGATCGGAAGCGATTTTAGCTAAAAACTTAAGTGGTGCAATCCCTGCAGAAGCAGTCAGTTGCAACTCATTAAAAATATCTTTTCTGATTTGTTCAGCTATAAGTGTGGCTGAGCCGTGTAATAGTGAGCAATCACTTACATCCAAATACGCTTCATCTAATGAAAGGGGTTCAATTTTATCTGTATAGCGCTTAAAGATACGGTGAATATGAAGAGAGACCTCTTTGTATACCTGCATTCGACTAGGTACAACGACTAAATTAGGGCACAGTTTTAATGCTTTTCCCGTTGGCATTGCTGAGCGTATCCCAAATTTTCTTGCTTCATAATTACAAGTGCTTAGAACACCACGTTGCCTTTCGTGCCCGCCGACAGCCAGTGGCACGTTTCGTAATAATGGGTTATCTCGCATTTCTACCGCTGCGTAAAAGCAATCCATATCTATATGAATTATTTTCCGACCTTTTTTCTCAGTATTTAACTGCGAGTTTTTCATATTTATGCTCACACAACACAACTGTATAAATAAACAGTTAAACAATAGCGCTGAATCATTTCAGATTCAAATAATTAATACCTACATCACGACTTATTATGATGAGTGATCTCCAAATAAAAAACAGCACTCAAAGGTGCTGTTTTCATTTAAAGATTACTCGTCATCAAGAAATATTATGCGATACGATCTTTTTCCCACGCCGCTAATTTTTCAGCTCGGATGGCTTCTTTGGCTTCACGTTTTTTACGTGCATCACACGGTTCAGGACAGTTACATACCTTATCGATACCAACAGCACCAAGACCGCCACAGCTACCTTTAACGACTTTGCGTTGTACAATATAGCCAATAGCCATTGCACCAATAACCGCTAAGAATACAAAAAAGGTAATTAGAAAAGTATTCATTATCTACTCACTTATTTAAAAAAGGCTTAAAGGCTTCAGATGCGATTTCTTTAAAGCCATCTTGTGTCTTCACTATCATGAAAACAGGGATATTATGTTGTTTTGCGACTTCCATGCCTTTTTCTTCACCTAACACCATTAGGCCAGTTGCCAATCCATCAGCTGTCATCGACGATTTATCAAGCACTGTTACTGAGACAACTTTATTCGCTATTGGTTTACCCGTAATTGGATTGATAATATGAGAGTAACGAACGCCCTCTTTTTCAAAGTATATACGATAATCACCTGAAGTCGCGACTGCGTGGTGACCAGGCTCTATAATTTCTTGAATTGCTCGTTCATCAACGGATGGCTTCTCTATTGCAATACGCCAAGCAACATTTTCTTTGTTATTGCCTTTAACACGCATTTCACCGCCGACTTCAACCATGTAATTTGTGATGCCTAACTCTTCTAAGTAATTAGCAACAACGTCAACTCCCCAACCTTTCGCAATCGTTGATAAGTCTACATATAATTCAGGGATGTTTTTAGTTACCGTTGTTTCTGTCACATTAAGATGATGAATCCCAACAATTGCACGACGAGCATTTAATTCTTCATCTGTAGGAACAACTTCTGGGCGAGCTTCTGGGCCAAACCCCCATAAATTAACAAGAGGTCCAACAGTAACATCCAATGCTCCCATCGTTAATTGATTAAGACGCATCGCCTCTTTAATCACTGTTGCCGTATCTTTTGATACCGTAAATGGTGTAGAAGCAGTACTTTGATTAAAACGACTTAACTCTGAGTCTTTACGATAAGTCGACATTTGATCATTAACTAATTCTAACTTTTTATCTACTTCTGTTTGAATTTCCTCAGCGGTAGGTAAACCATCTTGACCTATAAACTTGATATTATAGCTTGTACCCATGGTTGGTCCATTTAGGTATACCTGTTCCCGTTGGTCACCACACCCAGAAAGTAGTACTAGAGCAAAGGATACCAAAATAGCTGTTTTTACTTTATTTACTAAATGAGTAAAACTGACAGTCACTGCCAACTCCTTAATTAAATATAGGTAATGCAACAAGGCACAGGAATATAGATTTACAAAAACTATATCCCTGTACTTTGTCAGGTTATATAGAGGCATTAATACGAAAAAAGGCTGACTCAGTGATGAGTCAGCCAATATTTTTTACTTTAATGGATTAACCACCAAAGTCATCTAGTAAGATGTTTTCATCTTCAACACCAAGATCTTTCAGCATGCCGATAACAGCAGCGTTCATCATTGGTGGACCACACATGTAGTATTCACAATCTTCAGGTGCTTCATGATCTTTCAAGTAGTTTTCATAAAGAACGTTGTGGATAAAGCCTGTGTAACCATCCCAGTTATCTTCTGGCATTGGATCAGAAAGTGCACAGTGCCATACGAAGTTTTCGTTATCAGCCGCTAGACCATCGAAATCTTCAACATAGAACATTTCTCGCTTAGAACGTGCACCATACCAGTAAGACATCTTACGCTTAGATTTAAGGCGTAAAAGTTGATCAAAGATATGAGAACGCATTGGTGCCATACCTGCACCACCACCGATGAATACCATTTCATTATCAGTGTCTTTCGCAAAAAACTCACCAAATGGACCAGAAATAGTACATTTGTCGCCTTCTTTAAGAGACCAGATATATGAAGACATCACACCAGGAGCTACATCAGGATTATTTGGCGGCGGAGTTGCAATACGAACGTTAAGCTTGATAATGCCTTTCTCTTCTGGGTATGAAGCCATGGAGTAAGCGCGAATCGAATGCTCATTTACGATTGACTCATAACGGAACAAGTTAAACTTATCCCAATCGCCACGATATTCTTCAGGAATATCGAAATCTGAGTATTTAATATGGTGTGGTTCAGCTTCAATTTGAATGTAACCACCAGCACGGAATGGAACTTCTTCACCATCAGGGATAGCTAGAGCCAATTCCTTGATGAAAGTCGCTTCGTTATCATTAGATATAACGGTACATTCCCATTTTTTAACACCAAAAATTTCTTCTGGAAGTTCAATTTCCATGTCAGTCTTCATTGCAACTTGACATGCTAGACGCTCACCTTCACGAGCCTCACCTTTTGAAATGTGATCAAGCTCTGTAGGTAGAATATCACCACCACCAGATTTCACTTTCACACGGCACTGACCACAAGAACCACCGCCACCACACGCTGATGATACAAAAATACCCGCGCTACCAAGAGCGTTAAGTAGTTTGCTACCAGGCTGTGTAATGATTGCTTTATCAGCATCGCCGTTTACAGAGATAGTAATGTCACCTGATGGTACTAGTTTAGATTTAGCGAATAAAATCACTAGCACTAAAGCCAATACAATAATGGTAAACATCGCTACACCAAGAATAATGCTTTGCATGTGTTATTCCTTATTATTGGGTGCTTACCCTACAGTTGAACACCAGAGAAAGACATAAAGCCTAACGCCATTAAACCTACTGTAATAAAAGTAATACCAAGACCACGAAGACCTGGAGGTACGTCTGAATACTTCATTTTTTCACGAATACCAGCAAGTGCCACAATAGCAAGCATCCAACCGATACCAGAACCAAAACCGTATACTACAGATTCAGCAAAGTTATAGTCACGCTGTACCATGAAAGATACACCACCGAAAATTGCACAGTTAACTGTGATTAGCGGAAGGAAAATACCTAACGCATTGTACAAAGGTGGGAAGAAACGATCTAAGATCATCTCTAGAATTTGTACAAGTGCTGCAATTACACCAATGAAGGTAATAAAGCTAAGGAATGTTAAATCAACACCCGCAACAATCGCGTTTTCTTTCAATAAATAGGTATAAACAAGGTTGTTCACTGGTACCGCAATAGTAAGTACTACTACTACTGCAACACCAAGGCCAAACGATGTTTTTACTTTTTTAGACACAGCTAAGAAAGTACACATACCTAGGAAAAACGACAGTGCCATGTTTTCAATGAAGATCGATTTAATGAATAAACTAATATAATGTTCCATTCTGATCCTACTCCTTTGCTTCTACTTGTTCAGGTTTCATAATGCGTATAGCCCAAATCATAAAACCGATTAAGAAGAATGCAGATGGTGCTAGAAGCATTAAACCATTTGGTTGGTACCAACCACCGTTCGAAACAAGTGGAAGAACCTCAACACCAAACAATTTACCAGAACCTAAAAGCTCACGGAAAAATGCAACTGTCATCAATACAAAACCATAACCAAGGCCATTACCAAGACCATCAATGAATGATGGAAGAGGTGCTGATTTCATTGCGAATGCTTCAGCACGACCCATTACAATACAGTTTGTAATAATCAAGCTTACAAATACTGAAAGCTGTTTAGAAATATCGTAAAGATATGCTTTAAGTACTTGGTCAACAACGATTACCAAAGAAGCAATGATCGTCATCTGAACGATGATGCGAACGCTATTTGGCATGTAGTTACGAATTAGCGAAACGAATAAGTTAGATAATGCAGTAACAAACATTACTGCAATTGTCATTACAAAAGCCGTTTCCAATTTGGTAGTTACAGCTAGAGCCGAACATACACCAAGAACTTGAAGCGCGATTGGGTTGTTATCCAACACCGGCGCTAAAATGCTCTTTTTCATTTCTTTTGCGCTAGCCATTAGTTCAGACCTCCATCACGAACTTTAGTAAGGAATGGACCGAAGCCATCATTACTTAACCAGAAGTCAAACGTGTGTTGAACACCGTTACCAGTTAGCGTTGCACCAGAAAGACCATCTACACCGTGCTCAGAACCAGCTGGAGCACCACCTTTAACAATCTTAATTGCAGGATTATGGTCTGCATCAAACAGTTTCTTACCTACAAATAGTGCACGCCACGCAGGATTCTCAACTTCACCACCAAGTCCTGGAGTTTCTCCTTGGTCGTAATAAGTAATACCAGCGATAGTATTGCCATCAGTCTCAACAGCAACAAATGCATACATCATTGACCATAAGCCAGTACCATGAACAGGGATAATAACTTTAGATACTTTATCGCCATCTTTAACTAGGTAAACTACACCTAAGTCAGCACGACGAATAATGTTTGCTTTATCTTGCTCAGCAGTTAGTTTCACAGACTCATCTGGATTTTTAGCCGCTTTACGCTGATCATAATTAGCTGCTGTAGAACCATCTTTAGCTTTCTCTACAAAATCACCCGTTGTAAAATTAACAAGGCGGGGTTCAATATTCGCTGCAAACAGTTCAGGAATAGTTCCCTCGCCACTTACACCAGCTACTTCAAGAATTTTACTTTGCTTATCTAGCACGGCATTTTCTTGCTGCTTAGGTTTAAGCACAACAGCAGCAGTTGATACGATGATTGAACACACTAAGCTCAAACCAATAACAACACCGAGTGTTTTTTTAATGCTATCGTTATTACTTGCCATAGCGTTTTAGTCTCCGTTTCACGTTACCTTCAACTACAAGGTTATCAAACAGTGGAGCAAATAGGTTTGCAAACAGAATAGCTAACATCACACCTTCTGGGTATGCAGGGTTAACTACACGGATCATTACAGCCATAGCACCAATTAAAATACCGTACCACCACTTAGCTTTATTTGTAAACGATGCCGATACAGGGTCGGTAGCCATAAAGATCATACCAAACGCAAAACCACCTAAAACTAGGTGCCAATGCCAAGGCATGCTAAACATAGCGTTTGTATCAGAGCCGATCAGGTTAAACAGTGTTGACACTGCAACCATACCGATCATAACACCCGTAATAATACGCCAAGATGCAATACGCATATAAACGATCATTAAGCCACCAAGGATCAGAGCAAGAGTAGAAACCTCACCAATTGAACCTGGAATATTACCAATAAACGCATCCATCCAAGAGATAGTATTGCCAGTAACTGTATTAACTAAGCCACCTTGACCACCTTGCGCCCATTGGCTAAGTGCTGTTGCACCAGAGAAGCCATCAGCAGCTGTCCAAACCGTATCACCTGAAATTTGAGCTGGGTATGCAAAGAATAAAAATGCACGACCCGCAAGTGCTGGGTTAAGGAAGTTACGACCAGTACCACCAAAAATTTCTTTAGCAACAACAACACCAAAAGTAATACCTAACGCTGCTTGCCATAACGGAAGTGTTGGTGGAAGGATCAATGCGAACAGAATAGAAGTAACGAAGAAACCTTCGTTTACTTCATGTTTACGCACCATACAGAACAATACTTCCCAGAAGCCACCAACGATAAACACCGTTGCGTAGATAGGTAAGAAGTAAGTCGCACCCAGAAGCATGCTACTGCCCCAGCCAGCATCGGAACTTACGGTACCGCCTAACATTTCTGTTAGCCAGTAATGCCAATTTCCAGAGATAACTGCAGCTAGCTCAGCACCAGAATACATATGCTCAAGAGCAACGATTGCTTGGTGACCTGCGTTGTACATACCCCAGAATGTAGCAGGGAATACCGCAAACCACACCATGATCATGATACGTTTTAAATCAACACTATCACGGACATGAGAACCACCTTTAGTAACTAAACCCGGTGTATAAAAAAGTGTTGCTGCTGCTTCATACAGAGCAAACCATTTTTCATGCTTTCCACCAGGTTCGAAATGAGGTTCAATTTTTTCAATAAACTTTAACAGGCTCATCGATTACCCTTCCTTCTCGATGGTATCCAAGATCTCACGAAGCATTGGACCATACTCATATTTACCAGGGCACACAAATGTACATAGGCCTAGATCATCTTCATCTAATTCTAATGCACCTAAACGTGCTGCACTGTCAACATCGCCAGCACAAAGATCACGTAATAACATAGTTGGTTCCATATCTAATGGCATTACACGCTCGTAATTACCGATTGGCACCATTGCACGATCACTACCATTAGTAGTTGTCGTCATGTTAAATACTTGACCTGAGAATACATGGCTTAGGAAAGAACGAGTTACTGAAAACTTGTTTTTGCCAGGAACAGCCCAACCAAACAACTCTTTTTCACGGCCTTCACGAAGAACAGAAACTTGTTGATGGTAACGACCAAGATAAGCGTGAGGACCTGCAGCTTGAGTACCGTTAAGTACTGAGCCAGAGATAACACGTACTTCACCAGGCATCACTTCACTGTCAGTCAATTCAAGTAAGCTAGCACCGGTAATAGTACGAACTAAACGAGGATTATTTACTGCAGGACCAGCTAAAGATACGATTCTATCTGAGTAAATTTCACCCGTTAAGAAAAGTTGACCAAATGCGATCACATCTTGGTAGCCAACGCTCCATGCTACATTTTTTGTATCTACAGGATACAAGAAGTGCATGTGTGTACCAGCTAGACCTGCTGGATGCGGGCCATCGAATACATGTTCTTCAACATTCTTTTGAGAAGAGCGAGGTAAGCTACCGCCTTTTTTACATACGTACACTTTCTCACCTGTTAATACAGATAATAAGTCTAAGCCTGCAATGAAAGCCTCTTCTTGTTGGTTAATGATCACTTCTGCATCAGCTGCTAAAGGATTAGTATCCATAGCAGTAACAAAGATAGCCTTTGTTTCAGAATCGATCGCTGGAACCTTGCTAAACGGACGAGTACGTAATGCAGTCCATGCACCAGAATCAACCAGTTGTGTTTTAATCGTTTCACGATCAAGAGACACTAGTTCATTCGCTGCATAGCTATTAAAAGTAACCTGCTCTTCGCCTTCAACTGCAATTACTACAGATTGAAGTACGCGCTTCGCACCACGGTTAATTTCAATAACCTTACCACTTACTGGAGCAGTAAAAATAACGCCTGGATTCTTTTTATCAGCAAAAAGAATCTGACCTTTTTTTACTACATCTTCCACGCGGACATGCATCGTAGGACGCATACCAACGTACTCTTCGCCAAGCAAGGCGACTTTAGTGATGGATTTACCATCATTAATCACCTGAGTTGGAGCTCCTGCAATAGGAAGGTCCAAACCCTTTTTTATTGTAATCATACGCACTTGCACTAATTTTATGGGAAAAAAGATTCTATATAAGACACGACATTACTAATAGGTTGAATACTGTTAATTCGAAAACCGCAGTATGTAACATTTTAGTAATATGCTTTTTACATAAATACGAAAAAGCTATTTTAAGGCCGAAGATTCTATCATTTTTTATGGTGAAAATGCCATGTTCAATCTCCAGATTCCTACTATTTTTTGCTATTCATTGTTAAAAGTCATTGAAATATGTTGCGTATTTTAGACCAAGTGCACAATTCTTGTTCAAAATCAAAAAATACCACTTAAGTGTTATCTATTTCGATAAATAGCCAATTTTTAACATATCGCATCATGATGCATTTAATTTATGTTAAAAAATAAACATTTCATTTTCAAATTTAACCTTTACCACCACCCATGCAATCAGGAGATGTTGGTACTAGCCCACTATCTAGCTCTTCCCATTCAGCTTCTGTATAAGTATGGATTGCTAATGCATGGATATGGTTTGCAAGCTCATCAGCCAAAATGGTATTAATCATACGATGGCGTGCTAATAATCGCTTACCATCAAATTCATCACTTACTGCAATAACTTTAAAATGGCTTTCAGATCCCTCTGGTACATTATGCATAAAGCTCTCATTTAAGACTTTTAGATAAGAAGGAGAGAGTTCTGAGCGTAATTTTTGTTCAATTTGATGCTGAATCATATAATTCCTTTCTTTATTTGAATTCTTCTGTTTCCACTTTATACACCATTTGCGACAATAGCTAGAAGCCTTCCCTATTTGAAGATTGAATCATTATGAAAACAGAACTGTGTCTACTTGACCGAAGCCTAAATTTACAGCGCTACCCTAAACGCGCTCAAGAACTACTGCAAGCATGGGATGCCGGTGATGAATACCTGATTAAGCATGTCGAGGAAGAATTAAAGTTAGGAGAAGGGAAAAACATTCTCATCTTAAACGACAACTTTGGTGCTTTATCTTGTTGGTTCTCTGAAAAACACAACGTAACCATGATGACTGACTCTTTTGTCTCTCAGCGTGGTACATTAAAAAATCTTCAACGTAATCAATGTAACCGTGTTCAGTTAATCACTTCAACTGAAGAAATGCCTCAAGGCTTTGATCTTGTTCTCATGCAAATTCCAAAAAATAATCGCATGTTAACTTGGCAACTTCAGCAACTTCGTCAATCTATGAGTGCTGACTGCCCTATTATCGCTGTAAATAAAGCAAAAGAAATCCACAATTCAACTCTTGAGTTATTTGAAGATTTTTTAGGAGAAACAAAAACCTCTTTAGCTTGGAAGAAGCACCGTCTCGTATTTTCAAATGCAAATGCAACTAACCCTGCAACCATTGCAGAAGCGGTATGCTGGAGTGTAGAAAATGATAATATTGACCTATTAAACTACCCAAATGTGTATTCTGGAGAGCGTTTAGATCAAGGCGCTCGTTTTATGCTTGAGCATATCCCGGTTGATCCTGAGTTACGTCATATTATTGATTTGGGTTGTGGTAATGGCGTTCTTAGTGTTAAAGCAGCCCAACTAAACCCAGAAGCTCGTATTACCTGTGTTGATGAGAGCTTTATGGCTGTTGAATCTGCTCGTCGCAACTTAGAAGTTAACCTTGGTAAAGATCGTCAATTTCAATTTATTGCTAATAACTGTTTGGATGGATTTAAAAAACACAGTAGCTACCTAGTTTTATGTAACCCTCCATTCCATCAAGGACAAGCTATTACTGATCATATTGCATGGCAAATGTTCTGTGATGCTAAGCACATCTTATGCAAAGAAGGGAAATTATTAGTTATTGGAAACCGTCATCTTGATTATGATGATAAATTATGTCGATTATTCGGTGAAGACAACGTCACCACTATTGCTAGTAATTCAAAATTCGTTATTTTAGAAGCCGTTAAAGCTGAAAAATCAAAATAAAAAAAGGATATTCCAATGAAAAAGGCCATTATTGCCCTTTCTGCTCTATTTTTAGCTGCATGTTCTGCTCCTTCAGATCCTCAATTAGATATAAAACCAGTTGCATCAAGCAATGCACATCAGATCGTTGAAAACAAAAAGTTAACTCTGGACAGCAGTGATTTACGTACTGCGCAATACGTTGCTGTGATTGATAATGGACGCCAAAATGTTCAGCCAATTCATGCAAAACAAAACCTACGGGTTACGCTTGAAGATGCACTGTCTACTCAATTAAAAAATCAGGGATTTATCGTTACTGTTGATAGCGATAACACATTACGTATAGACATCATTGAAGCATTAGTTAGTGTTCAACACTCATTAATGAGTAATGAAATGAAGACACAAGTAAAACTTCAAATCACAGCAGAAACACCAAGAGGAAAGTTTGTAAAAACCTACAACGCCGTTTCTGAAAAAGTAGGTTCTATGAGTGCAGATAATCAAGATATCGAGCAAGTATTAAATGATCTTCTTAATGCAGTATTAGACAAAATTGCCGTTGACGAAGAACTACAAACTTACATTAAAGGTAACTTTTAATGGTTAAAATGATTTCAAAAGCAGCTGTCATTGTCGCTGCTCTTATGACGAGTCAAGCAGTACTTGCTGAATCAGTGAAGTTTGATACCACATTAGGCAGTTTCACAGTAGAGCTTAACTCTGAAAAAGCCCCTATTTCTGTCGCTAACTTTCTTCGTTATGTTGAGGATGGCAGCTATGTCGGTACTCAATTTCACCGAGTGATCCCAGGGTTTATGGCTCAAGGCGGTGGTTTTGATAAAGACATGCTGAAAAAAGCAAATTACGGTCCAATCAAAAATGAAGGAAATAACGGGTTAAGTAACGATACTGCAACTATTGCAATGGCTCGTACCAATAATCCAGACTCTGCAACTCGCCAATTCTACATTAACCTAAATAACAATGGATTTTTAAACGCAAACCAACGTCCTCCGGGCTATGCTGTATTTGGCAAAGTAACGCAAGGTTTTGATGTAATTAAAGAAATGGCTACAAAACCGACAAAAGCACTGCCTAATGGTATGCGTGATATCCCTATAGAACCAATTATCATAACTAAAGCAACATTGATTAAATAATTTAGTTACTATTGGTTCTGTTTCATTATCAAAGCAGCTTACGAGCTGCTTTATTTTTTCTCATATAAATATAAAAACAAGGAGCGTTTCATGTCTCAATCCATGCAATGGAAATCAGCGATTAAAAGCTACATGGATAAACGTCTACTTTGGGTCTTCATGCTTGGCTGCTCTAGCGGTTTTCCTTGGGTATTAATTGGCTCAAACATGTCTGGTTGGTTAAAAGACGCCGGGCTTACTCGTGCCGCTATTGGTTATTTTGGTTCTGTCTTTGCTGTTTATGCAATAAACTTTATGTGGGCACCTTTAGTTGACCGCGTAAAACTTCCTTTTATCGGTAATAAACTAGGGCAACGCCGTAGTTGGATTTTTCTTTGCCAAGCTGTCGTACTATTTTGTACCTTACAAATTGCAGGCTTAGATCCATCAAATAATTTAATGCTGGCCTCAATGTTTGCTTTGGCGATTGCAACCGCTTCTGCTACTCAAGATGTTGCCATTGATGCTTTCCGTATCGATACCTTCCCTAAATCAGAATCGACCAAGATGCCACAAGCCTCTGCAATGGCCGTCATTGGTTGGTGGACAGGTTATTCACTTCCTGGTTATTTAGCGTTTGTTAATGCGGATAGCATAGGTTGGAATGGTGTTTATTATGGAATGGCTGGGATCGTCGGATTATTGATGGTATTTACTTTACTCGTTGGTGAGCCAAAAACTAAACGTGATGAACTGCAACACGAAGCAGAAGCTCGACATAATAAAGTCGTACATTCTAAAGTTGCAGCTTGGTTTACGGTAACGGTTATTGAACCATTCTATGACTTCTTTAACCGTAATGGCGTAAAAACAGCGTGTACTCTATTACTGTTTGTTTTCCTTTTTAAAATTGGAGAAGCCTTCTTAGGCAGAATGTCGATTACCTTCTACAAAGAAATTGGATTCAGTAATGAACAGATTGGTTATTACTCAAAATTAATCGGTTGGGGAGCTACCGTCTTCTTTACCCTATTAGGCAGTTTGATCAACGTCCGATTTGGCGTAATTAAAGGATTAATGATCGGCGGTATTGCTATGGCAGCAAGTAATTTAATGTTTGCTCTCATTGCTAATGTGGGCCCTAATGAACATTTATTCTTGGCTACGATTATCGTTGATAACTTTACCACGGCATTCTCTACGGTTGCCTTTGTCTCTTTCTTAACAATATTAACCGGTGAAGCGTTCTCAGCAACACAGTATGCTCTGCTTGCCTCATTAGGTAATTTAGGTCGAACTACCTTAGCGTCATTCAGTGGAGAATTAGCTGATTATCTAAATAGTTGGCCATTATTCTTTATATTGACAGCAGTAATGGTCATCCCAAGTTTAATTATGCTGCTTATACTTAAAGGGCATTTCAAAGCCCTACTTGATAATGCTCAAGGTTCTTAAATAATCAATTTAGATAACATATCCACTCTCAAAGCCTCCATCTTTCGGAGGTTTTTTTTTTTTTTTTTCACGATTTTCTGTCAGAATAATGTTAAATAAGTGATTTAAATCACGTTAAAATGAATGCTGAACTTATAAATGGGATAAGCATCCATATTCAACATTGGAGTTACATTGTTTGCATTTAAAAAAGTGAACTTTATCTATATCATGTGCGCATCTTAAAAACAGAACTCAAACTACCGACCTTATTATTCTAGTTATACTAACTATAGAGATACCATTATGCGTAAATCCCTTTTAGCTCTATCTGTTCTTGCTACCACTGTTGCTATCCCCGCTCAAGCTGAATACCTATATGGTTTCGCAAATATGAGCGTGAACTACTTAGATTGGTCAAGCGATACAACGGACCGCTCAGGTAAAGAAGATTTTACTTACTTAGAGCTTGAAGGTGGCTCAGGCTATACTTGGGGTGAACTATACGGTTTTGCTGACATTGAAAACCTAGAAAATGGTTTTGATGAAGCACGTACTTCAATCAAAGGTAGCGTAGCATGGAAAACTGGTATCGAAGAGCTTCGTTTATACGCACAACTTTACAATACAAACTCAGCAGGCTTCACTGCACAAAATACTGTCACAGGTGTTTCATATAATTTCAGCGGTGATAACTGGTACTTCAACCCTTGGGTTGGTTTCCACCACACAATTACAACTAACTCATTCCAATTTGATACGAATGGTGACCCATTACCAGCTAAATCATTTAGTGGTATGAATGGTGGTATGTTTGGTTGGGTTTTAGGTTATAACTTTAACCTAGGCGAACAAAAATTCACACTATCAAACTGGCATGAAACTGAGTTTGGTCGTAAAAATGATTACCTTGCAGTTTCTGGTGAATCAGATCACCTATCAATGAACGGTGCTGTAGCTCTTTGGTGGAACGCAACCGATGCTGTTACAACTGGTATTCAATACCGTTATGCTGATAATAAACTAGGTCAAACAAAACTTGATCAAGCTGTAATTTACACAGTTAAATACAACTTCTAATCCAATTTAGATTATTAATTTTACTAAGGCGCTCACCATGAGCGCCTTTGTTTTTTCTAATAAACCTATTACACTTCTCTCATTATTTCTTCTATCTGGATTTACCTGTGAATATCACTGTTCTTGGTCCCGGCGCAGTAGGTTCCTTGTGGGCATGCTATCTTCAAAAAGCAGGACATAATGTCTCTTTATGGACAAGAAATCCCATTCCTTTTGAGCTTTCTTTTTCTTTAAATGCAAAAGAAAATTCTTCACACTCTTTCTCTTGTAATGTGCAAAAATTACTCCCTCAGTGTGATTTACTTTTTATTACAGTAAAAGCATGGCAAGTTGAAAGCGCATTACTTCCTTTACTTCCATTGCTCTCAAAAGACACTATATTACTGTTTATGCATAATGGTATGGGTGCAATTGATGCAATAAAAGAGCGTGTTAATCACCATCCAGTATTGCAAGCCACTACCACACATGGTGCATTAAAAGAGAACAATCACACAGTAAAACATACTGGTTTGGGTCAGACCGTCATAGGTCCATTTAACTCATTAGGTAATCAATGCCAATTTATCCAAGAGGTACTTAGTCATAGCTTACCAAGTATCGAGTGGAACCCTGAAATTAAGATCGCACTATGGAAAAAGCTTGCCATTAACTGTGCGATTAATCCACTAACTGCAATTCATCAATGTCAAAATGGGCACTTAGCACACTCTGATATTCATCAAGATGTCATTCGTATTTGCAGTGAAGTACAACAAGTATTACAACAAGAAAATGTCGAGTGGACAGAAACAGAGCTAGTTTCAATAGTAAACCAAGTAATATCAGCGACCTCTGAAAACTACTCTTCAATGAATCGTGATTGCTTTTATCAGAGAAAAACTGAAATAGATTACATTACTGGTTATCTATTACAAAAAGCAGAGCAACATGGTATTTCAGCACCAACCAACCAAACGTTATATAATCAAATAAAACAATTAGAAGAGAACACACTATGACAGCAAAAATTCTCGTATGCCTTGCTCCTGGAACGGAAGAGCTAGAAGCGATTACCGTGATAGATATTCTAGAACGCGCTAAATTTGATGTAACGATTGCCAGCACCGCTTTTGATGGAGCATTAACCATGAAAGCCGCTCAACGTATCACTCTGACTGCTGATGTAAAATTAGTGGAAGTCGCTGATGAAGAATTTGATTGTATTGTGCTTCCCGGCGGTCTTAAAGGTGCTGAAAATTTTCGAGATAGCACTCTTTTGATCGAAATGCTAAAACAACAAAAGTATGATGAAAAATGGGTTGCCGCTATTTGTGCAGCCCCCGCCGTCGTGCTCCAGCATCATAATTTATACCCTGATGCGCGAATGACTTGTTACCCTAGTTTTATGAATACTATCCCAAAAGATAACTTACGAATTAAACGTGTATTTACTGACGTGTTAAATCATTTAATTACAAGCCAAGGTCCAGGCTCTGCTCTTGAGTTTGCAATGGAAATCGTCACCTTGCTGGGTGGTAAAGAG
>JAAGZR010000439.1 GCA_024206155.1 Aliivibrio sp. | reverse complement strand
TTTCTTTATTGCCATTTCAGCCAGTTTTGGGGCTGCTGCTTTTAGGGCACTTGGCGCTACCTTTTTACCAACGTTTACTGCACGTCCCAGTTGCTTTTTCAATGACGCACCTCTCTCCATCGCTTCTTTTCGCTGACGATTGCGCTGTACGTTATACGCATCTGTTATCTTATCTACTAACGTCTGTTTTAACTCTTCAACACCAAAATGGGTCTTATCTATTGAAATTGATAACGGTAAAACAAAATCGGAACACAACAGCTTTTTGTTGTATTCCATCGCCTGTTTAATCACTTTTGCTTTCGCTGCTGTTGGATGTTCTAGATCATAAGGTGGCTCCCACTCCCAAGCCGGATTTAATCTATCGACTTGGTTTACTACTGAAATAACCGTTGGCTTTTTACGAGAGATATTTTTTGGATCGGCATAATACAATTCAAATTTTTCATTCAATTGCTTATCAAGATCACGAGCCGATTGATTGGCTTTTAATACCCACAACACTAAATCCGCTTGGGTCATCTCTTTTAGCATCTGTTTTTCAGTTTTTTCGTTACCGTCTAGTCCTTGTAAATCAACGACATTCACTTCGGCTTCATTGACCAGTGCACTATAAACCGTCACGTTATCGGTAGATGGCAGTACATCCACCTCTGCGACAAATTCCTCTTTTAATGCATTAATAATCGATGATTTACCAGAGCTTGTTTGACCTACCATCACAATTCGGATCGGCTCTAACTCTGTCGCTACTCTCTTTTCATCTTGCTTTGAAATCTTTGATGCTTGTAAATCACCCTCTTCCAAACTAAATCGACCACTGTATAAATCAATGGCAACCGCAGCCACTTCATCTAATAACGCTTCTTTGGCTGTTTGCTGCATATCAGACACCACGCCTTTGGTCATTGATGCAGTAGCTTGCTCTCGACTGAGATCAGAAATGACTTTTAGCGGATTATAATAAAGATTTTTGGCATGATTCGCCCAGATCGCAGCTTTTACTATCTTTTGACCCACATCACCATATTTATCATAAGCGTCATATCCCGCTTTAATGTACGAAAGCTTTAAATACTCAATACCGGGAATATGTTCTTGCACCACGACTTTATATCGCTGGCTGATCTCTTCAAACAGTTTTAAGCCTTCAGGTATTGAGAAATCTAACGCTTTTTTATCAAATTTTGTTGCCACAAACTCAAGAACCTCTAGCCCTATTTCATCAAGGTTTCCCCACTCAACATTGTCTTTGAGTAACTCTCGTGAATAGTGCTGTGATTGCTTCCATATGGCGACTTCATTATGAGACCACTCTTCAGAGGCTTTAACCAGACCCTCTTTAATCTCAATTTTGGTTTCTTCTGTTACGGCTTTAACTGGTTTATCTGCAGTGCGGCTTAGAATAAATAAAGGAATACTGACCGCTAACGTGCTGATAGCAATGGTAATAGACAGCTCTAATAGGTAGCCATATTTAACTGCAAGAAACAAAGCGAAACACATCATAATGATGACAGGAAGCACTGAGGAGATAATGACGATCCCCCAACGTCCGCCAGAGAGATGTGACAGTAAATGATATAGGCGTTTAATCTTGTGCATAACCTGACGCTTCCTTACCTTTTTTCAAAGAGTCTTTGTAGATATTTTGCATGTCCTGAGTTGATACTTCTCCACCTTTACTCTTATGATAAAAGTAGAAACAAGCGGCTCTGCCTAATCCATAAGTGGTTCCAAAGCTCATTGCAGCAGCGGCAACCGCACCCACGGTTTGACCATAAACAGGGATAAATTTAACCAATTGCCTTGCAC
The DNA here is from genome assembly GCA_024206155.1 of Aliivibrio sp. GTDB lineage: Bacteria > Pseudomonadota > Gammaproteobacteria > Enterobacterales > Vibrionaceae > Aliivibrio. The sequence continues at coordinate 860 of JAAGZR010000439.1, read as the reverse complement.
CTAGCTTTACTCCATACTGCAAAGCAAAACTGCTGCCCAGTGTGCCTATCAACTCACTAAAGGTTTTCTTGTTCCATTCAACCTCGTATTGATTGGCTAAGCTATGTAACATTTTTGCTTGAATCGCAGGAACAGAAACCAATCCTACCCCAGGAATTAAATCACTAGCACCTGCACTGCCTGAGTACCAAAGCACTTCGTTCTCAACCTTATCAAAGTTCTTTTCTTCAACAGTGGCGTGCTCTTTATCATCCACCATCATGCCGATAACGGGTAATATCTTGGTGAGTTTTTCTATTAACTCATCATAGTTATATACTGTGCCGTCATTGGTTTCAAAATCAACCGAGATTACCTCAACATTTTTACCCCATACCTCTTTAACTTGCTGCTCATTAAAGGTCGTTTGGCGATCACGATTTGCCTTTTCACTAAGAAGTACCGCGGTATGAATAAGCAACAGATGCTTAATTTTCTTTTTCTTCTTGATCTGTTTTAGTGCCGCTATGACTGAAGATTGCTCTGGTTCATCGGCTTTCATTACAACAACAAGCGCATGACCTGATTGGCCTATTTCTTCAAGATCGTCTTTTGGATCGTAATCTGCTTCACCTAACCCTCTAGTATCTAGAAAACGCATTATTGGCTTATCTTGCGGAAACTCATACGCCTCGGCGGTCATGGTGCAAGGAGCAAAACCATTACCCACTTCAACTGAAGAAAGTCCAGTTAACGTTTGGATGAAAGAGGATTTACCCGCACCAGTTTTACCGAGTAGCCATAAGGTAGGTAAATACTTGCGCTGAAACTCGTGAGCTTGAGTTAAATCAGGATTTTTACTTGGGTTGATGAATGCTTTG
>JAAGZR010000438.1 GCA_024206155.1 Aliivibrio sp. | reverse complement strand
TGTGGCCCAGTACGAGAGGAACTGTCACACACATCCTATGCTCAAGAGATTGGCTGACACGCCAGGTTTCGTAGGTACGATGGGAGGTTTTATGCTGACTGCCTCTAAGCATAAAACCGATCTAATTCGCAGCTGATTTTCGTATCCCCAGAACAGTTATTTATTCATCAGTAAGTACGAAGTTTTTAAAACCTGAGAGACGATCAGGATGTAAGTGTCTGGTGTAAGCCAAGGAGTAGTTCATTACTGCGACTGGTTGAGTTCAGTTACTTACACACCCTGAAATGAAAAGGGAGTACAATCAAGTTTGATTGTGGTTTCGTGTAACTAAAAGGGAGTACAATGAACTTCATGTCCTAGAATATTGACCTCGAATCCAGGTCATTTATTGGATTCTGGGCCATTAAATGCTTTCGCAGTAGTTAGTCGTTAGTAAATCTAGGAATTTCACCTCTAGCTACTAAATACTAATGCCCTCATTCATTCCTACAGTTTATCCCTATGATTAAGATAAGCACCTAATCGAAAGGCATCATCAGGTTTCCCACGCTGTCATATACAACATTCAAGTTAATCGTTCTAGTTTACTCGCGGAGATAGCCGAAAACAAGTTACGGCTGGTTGTTCATCTACCTCAACATAAGAAGAGGTACAAAACAAAGGTGACTACGTACGTTTTTACTGCAACAATGTTACCCATTTCTAGCTCAGCTGGTATTACCGCGGCTGCTGGCACCAGACTTGCCCTGAACTTGCTACTCGAGACTAGGTCTAAAAGTCTCCCATTCCAATCAACTACAGTTTTGCAGTTGTTGATACGGATAGTCACCTTTTCAAGCATTGCTTATTCGAAAAGTTTTCGCTCCTGCTGCCAACCTTAGCTGTGAACGCCGTTTCTCATGCGTTCTCTCCGGAACCGAACCCTAATTCCCCGTTATCCGTCAAAGCCACGGTTGTCCAATACACAACCGTCAACAGCTGATAGATCAGAGACCCATTCTCAATAGACACAAGGTCTAATCACCCAATAAACATTCATGTTATGAGCTTAGGAATAATTGGGGCAATCAAGAGATTTATCTCACGTATTAGCCTCACAATTAGCAAAGTTATCCGTCTGTTTCTGAGAGTAGGTCATCTCTGTTTTAATGAGCCGTCCGCAGGCATTGCACAGGCAATGCCAAACACATGCATGGATTAATCTTTTAACTGAGAAATGCGATACCGGCAGGATCAACCGGATGATTAGTTTAGAAAATCAAATAGTCTAAAGCTAATATATAGAGCTAACAACACATCAATCTCTAATCACTGTTAAGTGTAAGGGATGATTTGCATCAACTATAGTCATCCAACAACTCAATTCCAATTCAATTTAATTACCTTAGTAATTAGTTAGAAGAAAACATACACAAATTTGAAGTGTCAATCACTCGACACTATTCTACACAAATGTCACTACTGCATGACTAAGCAGGTTCGTATTCCGAGGGCTTGTTCATAATTTGTCTTGCCGGGACGCCATATCTTTACATCAATCGTCGCGTCTAAACGTTATCTATAACATGCGTCGAGCCGATCGTGTCGACGAGGCCATCTTTGGCCTTGGTGCAATCCGCACCTCAACAATATATATGGCTGGCGTATGCCCCGCTTGCCGGGGGGAGGGGCGTATGGCGGGGGGCTTGACGAGGTGGGGTGTTTATATATATA
>JAAGZR010000437.1 GCA_024206155.1 Aliivibrio sp. | reverse complement strand
TATTGCTAAAGTATTTTTGAATAGCGACTGGAAAATCTATGCAAAATTTCTTTCTTTTTTTGTGATTAGTATGCTCACACTTTCGCAGTTATATGCAGTTTTTAGGGTGATACTGGCAAACTATTTCTTTCTAAACGAATTAAGATCAAAAAATACAGACGGTAAAGTTGATAGCTTACATAAGTAAACGAAATTTCAACGTAACTATTCAGCCCATATAAAAATTTTTAAACGATCATTTTTACCTATTGAACGATCTTCCCAGTCTGTCATGCTAGCGCTATAAACCATTATTCCTAGCATGAATGAAATTAGACAGTATCAATATCTCTGAAATTGTTGAGAAAACAAAAGCTCAACTCAAAGAAGATACCACCTTAACGCCATCTATTAAAATGTCACTTGAGCTTCTTCTCATGGTGGTTATCATGCTAGCCGAGCGCTTAGGTTTACATAGTAAAAATAGTAGTATTCCTCCTTCCAAAGATCCAAACAGAAATAAAGCGCCAAAAGAAAAAGGTGAAAAGCCCGCTGGTGGTCAAAAAGGCCATAAAGGTACAACGTTAACTCAGACCGACTCCCCTGATGAGGTTGATACGCGATTTGTTGAACGTGATAGCTTACCCAAAGGCAAGTATCACGAAGTTGGTTTTATCAAACGACAAGTCGTCGATATTGATATACGTAAAATCATTACCGAATACCGTGCACAAATTCTTGAAAATGAGCACGGTAAGCAATTTGTTGCTGATTTCCCTGATGGCGTTAATAGTCATATTCAGTATGGCTCAAACATTAAAGCCCATGCTGTTTACTTATCACAATATCAATTATTGCCTTATAACCGTATTGAAGAATATTTTAGCGACCAACTCGATATCCCCATTAGCGCAGGCAGTTTATTCAACTTTAATAAACAAGCCTTTGACTTAGTTACCTCATCAGGCGCAGAAGAAACGATAAAAAACGCCTTACGTACATCCATGAGTACGTTGCATGTTGATGAAACAGGGATAAACATCGCAGGTAAACGCTGTTGGCTACACGGTGCATCAGATCAAACATGGACTTATTTCTTTCCCCATAAAAAGAGGGGAAAAGACGCGATGGATGATGCCGATATTTTAGCGCATTTCCAAGGCATACTATGTCACGACCATTGGAAGCCGTACTATCAATATACCGACTGTGAACATGCTTTGTGTAACGCGCATCACCTTCGGGAATTAGAAAGGGCGTGGGAGCAAGATGAAATGCAGTGGGCGAAAGCCATGCAAACCCTACTCAAAAACATCAATACTGCCCAAAGAGACAATGGATTCATACTAGATAAATCCACCCAAGCGAATTATCGTATTGATTATCAGAAAATACTCACTGAGGGTGATGCCCAATGCCCACCACCTGATGAAAAATCACGAAAGGAAGGCCAGCGAGGCCGATTAAAACGCACAAAATCTAGAGCATTATTAGAGCGTCTCAGAAATTTTGAGTATGACGTTCTACGCTTTATGACGCGCGTGGATATTCCTTTTACCAATAACCAG
>JAAGZR010000436.1 GCA_024206155.1 Aliivibrio sp. | reverse complement strand
GTGTACCTGTTAACGTCTTCTGTTTTACAATCAACGTCTCGTACTTTATTAAACGGATCTATAACAAGGCATTTAATACCTTTACGTTTAACAAGCTCAGCACCTTTGCGAAGCACTGACTCAAGCGTATAACGTTCCATGTCAATATGAAAAAAGTTATCGTTACAATGCTCAGCTACTTGTCTCCACTTGTCTGTACCGATATCCTTTTTAGAAGGCATATCTCCCCAAACCTTACGCATTATTTTATGCGCGTGGAGATAAGTCGGAGCATTTTCAGGCGAAGCGAAAGCTGTTTTCCATCCGTAGTTTGCATTATAACCAACAACCATTTGGTCGACAAAATCTGATTTACCCGAACTAGGTATACCAGTGACTGTAATAAATTGACCAGTGTAAGTTGAAAATATGTCATCGAAATTTGGTAAACCAATTTGATACCCGGGTTTGAAACCATTCGTAACAAAGTCGGTAACTTCGCTTTCAATATCTTTGAACGTTGTGACGTTTTCAAGCGGTACAGGTCGTGCTTTGGTAATACGCTCTGCCAGTTTTTCTTTTCCATACTTAATTAAATATTCATTAGCATCTTTACACTCTTCGAAGTCTGCTAAAAAACAAACCTCAGCACCTAGCCTTCTAACTAGTTCTTGTTGTAACGCTTGGCCAGCATCATCAGAGTCAACAGCTAGTATTACCTTTTCTTTATCTTCAAAGTAATCAATACAATTATCTAGGTAATCTAGGTTGTTTGTATTAAGCGTTGCTCCGTTTGGAACTGATATAGCATTTTTAATACCAGCTTCATACAAAGCTAGCACGTCCATTTCACCTTCAGTTATTACACAGTGATCATAACCAACAATACTGTTGATGTTGTAAAATACTTTTTCAGCTCCTTTGTAAAGCTTAAAGTTTTTACGACCGTCTCTGTATTTTATATTGATGAGTTGATCACCCATTATATAATTAAACTGAATTGTATTCTCGGTTTT
>JAAGZR010000435.1 GCA_024206155.1 Aliivibrio sp. | reverse complement strand
TTACTCTCTCGAACAAAAGAAGTTGACCAAGAAGTGATTGAGCGTTTTGTATCAACGGCTCAATCTCTAGGTTTTAAAACAAATGAACTTATCTTTGTTGAGCAATAATTAATAGTCGCGTTAGTTAACGAATATTGGATAGTCCAATCTATTAACTAGCGCGCTAATTTATGGTGTGCTCGTGAAAAATGCCCCGCACAAAATGCCCCAACAATCGATAATTCACCCGCCAAACATAGAGCAGCACACACTTCCGCTAACGCTTGCGATTTGCCTGCACCGTACAGTCCCATCAATTCTAAACAGGCTTTTTGGCTTGGTAATCCAGTTCCACCGCCAACCGTACCCAGCATTAAGTTTGGTAAGGTGACACTAGCGTATAAGTCGCCATTTTTATCCACTTCTATTCGCGTCATACCAATAGCAGATTCAGCTACACACGCAGCATCTTGACCACACGCAATATAAAGGGCCGCAAGTGCATTGGCATAATGAGCATTAATGCCAATGGTGCCACTGAGTGTTGCGCCAACCGTACTCATTTGAGTAAATTGCATCATTTTTTCAGGGGTTGTGTGCAAGTATTTTTTTACTAACGCCGCTGGAATGTGTGCTTCGGCAGTGACTTTTTTACCGCGTACACTACGAAGAGTCTGACTACTGGCTTTCTTATCTCCTGATAAATTACCATCTAGGTAGGCATTTTCGGGCGTGATCGGGGAGTTTTCCATGATATAGTTAAAAACGGCATTGGTAGCAATAGTGACCATGTTTTGTCCTGAAGCATCACCAGTTAAAAACTCAAAGACCAAATAAACGTGATTGCCTTCAATACTGATATTAATGTC
>JAAGZR010000434.1 GCA_024206155.1 Aliivibrio sp. | reverse complement strand
TAACCTATATACTGCTCATTAGTTAAAAGGCCGGCATCTCTGTCTTTCTTGAATTGTTCTTCCGTATAATTTACAGAACCTCTATTCAAGTCAACCTTTATATCTGCAGCATTATCAGCAATAGCGGATTTTTGAGCTATCAAAAAGTCTTGCTTACCTTGCTTTAATGCAGACTCAAGCTTTACGGCTTCTGAGTTTCTTTGCTCAGTAGTCAATGTAGATTTTTGCTCAGGGTCGCGCAACAATTCAATGCTTTGCTCAATTGCTTCCCAGCTTTCTGGCGAATCCTTTTGTAGTATTAATGAGTCATATGCTGTTAGCTCTTTTGTTTTATTTATTAGCTTTTTAGCCTCAGATCTTGCTTGTGCATTTTTTATATCGCCAGCTAAAACTAAAGCAACATCAAATTCTTCATTTCCTAAAGCTTCGTTAATGTCGTTATTTAAAACTTGGTCATTATATTCTCGCTGGTCTGCTTCTGCGTTAGCTGTTAATTTCTGTGTCTGTACATCAATAAGTGCGAGCTTATCTTCTAGCCATTGATTTCTTGTTTTGGCGTTAGTTATCTTTTCAGCCTCAGCCATGACTTTTTTTGTCATTTCTTGCTGATAAATTTTTGCCTTAACTTCGAATGCTGGAATATCAACCCTATCAACAGACTGTTCAACGCCGTCTATTATCTGCTTATCTGTTCGCCTAACTTCTATGCCTTCTGGTATCTCTGCGGCTTCGTAGGACGGCTTATTTAGCATCGTTTCCATTTCGGCTTGTGAGCGCATCATGGCAAGATTTACTTGTCTTGTTTCTTCTCTGTCGCGCTCTTGTTCTATTTTATCAACAGCACCGCCAACAGCTTGCCCTATTTGTGCAATGCTTTGTGCTTTTTGTGATTCGTATGCGGCAACGCTTGGCATCATAGCCAAACCTCTTACACCTGTTCTTACTGCGCCCGGTAACTTCATTTATTTACCCCAGATTCCAGTGGCTATACTGCCAGCACCGCTAAATAAGTTCGTTATAGCTTGATTTTGTAGCTGTTTAACTTGCAATTCACCACCAGCTTTAGCAACCTTAACTTGTTGTTCGCCAGATTTTTTAAGCCATGCTAGTTGAGCCGCGTTTTCTTTTTTAGTGTCAGCAATAGCTAACGCTCTTGAGCCCGTACTTTGAACACCGCTAGCAGCACTTACAGCGCTCATTAATGATTCACTATCCATTATGTCAGCTTGAAGCCTGCGCTGTTCTTCCCTGTTAGTTTGCTCCATTAAATCAGCATTCATAGCATTGATGCGTTTTTGCTTTTTAGCTCCTTTTAATGAGCTGGCTGCACCAAATAG
>JAAGZR010000433.1 GCA_024206155.1 Aliivibrio sp. | reverse complement strand
CCCCCTGATTTGTCGGATGTTTAAATTCAATAATTCCCTTTTTCTGCATCAGTTTTTTAATGTTTAGCATAATATCAAAGCCTTATGAACCTGGTCTAATGTGTGAAAGAAGGAATTGTTCTCGTGTGCTTAGTGTTATATTGCACTCATTCTATATGTGAACTTGTTAATATAGTTCGATAGCATTTTTAAATTGCCTATAAAAGTTATGTCACCATCATTGTTCATTACATAATATTCATCTATCGGCAGTTGGCTAACCAATTGACCTGTAAATTCCCTGTGCATTTTATAAATGTCGCTTTTATCTTCCCCTGCGTAACACATCAACTTTAAATGTTCGTCATTTTCAGATAGCGCAACAATTATTCTATTTATCGTTTTATCATTCATCAGTCTTTCCTCTTGCGTAAGTGCAACATAATAACAAAATAAACGAGTTGCACTTCCTTGTGCTGTGTTTAGTTATCGTCTGTTGTTGTAGTTTTGCTGTGGGGCTTGGAATCCAGCTTGCTGCTGTGGTGCTTGTTGTTGAAATCCGCCTTGTTGCGCTGGTGCTTGTTGTTGGAAGCCACCGTTATTAATCTGCGGCGCGCTTACTTGTTGTTGCGAGTAAACATACCCTAGTCGAGCGTTAAGCATATCAATAGATAATACTGGCCCGTTATTACCATCAAAAGAATCAATCTTTAATTGATCGCACGTCACTTCTACT